>JAFKLV010000510.1 GCA_017304125.1 Sphingomonadales bacterium | reverse complement strand
CGCCGCCACCGCGCGCGATCAGCCACGCGCTGCCGCTCCAACGGGAGGGAGAGGGCCGGCCGATCGGGTTCGGCGATAGTGTCGATACGATCGCTTGGGATGCTTCGATCCTGGGTGGCACATTGAAATCGACCGGCAGGATTGCGGCCGCGGGCGCAAATGTTGATCCGTTCGCCCTGAGTTCGTTGCGGGGCGTTGCGCGATCCCCGAGCGCCGCTTTCTGAAGCCGCACCGTCATACCGGGCTTGACCCGGTATCCAGAGTAACACGCGACGCCGCTTGTGGCTCTGAATGCCGGGTCGAGCCCGGCGTGACGATCGGGGTAATGCCGAACGGGAGAAAAGGCCCCGCGCGTCGATATAATGGGGTCGGTCGCGTCCGCCGGCCAGAGCATCACGACGCGCACTGCGATCCACCCCCCGATGATGACGATAACGAAACGCAGCGGGCGGCTTCGGCGGATCATGCGAGGTCCGCCGGGAAGGCGTGGGCGGTCTTGTCCCATTGTGGCGGTCGCCCGGCGAGGATCGTCGTGTAGCGGATGACCGCGCGGCGCGCGGCGAGCAGCGCGATGATATTGCCGACGATCATTCTGAGTGGCGACCACAAGGCCTCGCGCCAGCCGTAAGTCGCGGCGGTAAAGCCGGTGCGGACCCCCGCGCGCCAGACCAGCAGCGCGGCATTGGCGAGCAACAGCATGCGCGTCGTGGCACCGGGCGCGGGCAGTGCGCTGCCGAGTACCAGATGCGCGACCGCCGACACGGCCCAGCCGATGATCGCGGCATAGCCCGCCGCGAGCAGGATCACCGCCAGCGGGGTGCGACGGTCGTGCAATCGCATCCAGTGATCGCCGATATCGCGCAGCCGTGCCCAGCCGAGCCGGTCCCAGCCGGCGAGCGCGATCCCGGTCATCCAGCGCGCTTTTTGACTCACCGCCTCGGCGATCGTGGCGGGGAAATATTCGCGCACCGCGATCGGCGTGCCGTCGCGGGCATCGTGGACCCGCGCGAAATGCGCCGGCGCGCCGACCGCGGCGAGGCGCAGGCCGAGTTCGTAATCTTCGGTCAGGCTCGCCGGATCGAATGGCGCGGCATGATCGGCGGCAATCCGCGCGATCGCCTCGACGCGGATCGCGCATCCCACCCCCGCGAGCGGCAGCGCGGCGCGGAGCAAGCGGCGCACGAGCAATTGTTTGCCATGTCCCTCGGAAAATTCGTCCAGATAGTGACCTGACACCAGCCGCGATTCGCGCCGGGCGAGCGGCAGCACCGGGATCTGCACTGCCGCGTGGCGATCGAGCAGCGCGTCGAACACGGTGAGTTCGGCGGGATGCACCACATCCTCGGCATCGT
>JAFKLV010000509.1 GCA_017304125.1 Sphingomonadales bacterium | reverse complement strand
GATCGTCGCCTTCGCCAAGGATGGCGAGCGGCTGATCGGCCAGCCGGCGAAGCGCCATGCCGTCACCAACCCGGACAATACGATTTTCGCGGTGAAGCGCCTGATCGGCCGCCGCTTCGACGATCCCGTGACCATGAAGGACACAGAACTGGTTCCTTATAAGATCGCGCGCGGGACGACCGGCGACGCGTGGGTCGAGGCCGGGGGCAAGGATTACAGCCCGTCGCAGATCTCAGCCTTCATACTGCAGAAGATGAAGGAAACCGCCGAATCGTTCCTCGGCGAGACGGTGACGCAGGCGGTGATCACCGTTCCGGCTTATTTCAACGACGCCCAGCGTCAGGCGACCAAGGACGCCGGCCAGATCGCCGGCCTCGAAGTGCTGCGCATCATCAACGAGCCGACCGCGGCGGCGCTGGCCTATGGGCTGGAGAAGCAGGACGGCAAGACGATCGCGGTCTATGACCTTGGCGGCGGCACGTTCGACATCTCGATCCTCGAAATCGGCGACGGCGTGTTCGAGGTGAAGGCGACCAACGGCGACACCTTCCTCGGCGGCGAGGATTTCGATTCGACGATCGTCCAATATCTCGCCGAAGGCTTCAAGAAGGATGAGGGCATCGACCTCACCAAGGACAAGCTCGCGCTGCAGCGGCTCAAGGAAGCCGCCGAAAAGGCGAAGATCGAGCTGTCCTCGGCGCAGACCACCGAGGTCAACCTGCCCTTCATCACCGCCGATCAGAACGGGCCGAAGCACCTCGTCAAGACGATCACCCGCGCCGATCTGGAGAAGCTGGTCGAAAGCCTGATCCAGCGCACGCTGGAGCCGTGCCGCAAGGCGCTGGCCGATGCCGGCATGAAGGCGGACGAGATCGCCGACGTCGTGCTCGTCGGCGGCATGACCCGCATGCCGCGCGTTCGCGAAGTGGTGAAGAGCTTCTTCGGCAAGGAGCCGCACACCGGCGTCAACCCCGATGAGGTGGTGGCGATGGGCGCGGCGATCCAGGCCGGCGTGCTGCAGGGCGACGTGAAGGACGTGCTGCTGCTCGACGTGACCCCGCTGTCGCTGGGCATCGAGACTTTGGGCGGCGTGTTCACCCGCATGATCGACCGCAACACCACGATCCCGACCAAGAAGTCGCAGACCTATTCCACAGCTGACGACAATCAGCAGGCGGTGACGATCCGCGTCTTCCAGGGCGAGCGCGAAATGGCGGCGGACAACAAGATGCTGGGCCAGTTCGATCTGGTCGGCATCCCCCCTGCCCCGCGCGGCGTGCCGCAGATCGAGGTGACATTCGACATCGACGCCAATGGCATCGTCAACGTCTCCGCGAAGGACAAGGGCACCGGC
>JAFKLV010000508.1 GCA_017304125.1 Sphingomonadales bacterium | reverse complement strand
GCAGATCCTGGTCGTCGGGGTGTGCATGCAGACCGACGCGATCGAGCCGTTCCTGTGCATCAACAAGAGCCTCGAGCTCAAATTCGTGCTCGGCTACACGCCGGAGGAATTCGCCCGCACGCTCCATCACATCGCCGAAGGGGTGATCGATGTGCGCCCGGCGATCACCGCCGAAGTGGGGCTGGAGGGCGTCGCCGACGCCTTCCGCGCGCTCGGCGATCCCGAGGCACAATGTAAGATGGTGGTGCGACCCTGAGAGGAGAGCGGCGCGATGCGCTTAGTGAGTGATCATATCGTCGAAGGGCGGCCGGGTCCGACGTTCGGCCAGGTCTATCCCACGCTGCCCGGCGTCGATCTCGTCGACATCTATCATTTCACCAAGGGCCAGCCGTGGGGCGATTACGCCCGGATGCGCAGCGAGGCGCCGGTGATGTGGCATACGATGCCGCGCAGCGATGTCGGCTTCTGGGCGGTAACGCGGTTCGAGGACGTCAAGCGGGTCAACGGCGATCCCGAGACGTTCAGCTCTGAAAAGGGCGGGATCCTGATGGGGCTGGGGCCGGAGGAGACGCGCCACCCGACGCTGTTTTCCGCCTCGACCAATTCGATGATCAACCTCGATGCGCTGCCGCATCGTCAGCTCCGCAAGGAGCATATGCCCTATTTCACCGCCACCTATATCAAGGGCCTGCGCGAGCGGGTGGCGGGCGAAGTGACGCGGCTGCTCGATGTGATGGCGCCGCTCGGCACGTGCGACATGGTGGAGAAATTCAGCCAGCGACTGCCGATCTTCACGTTGTGCGAAATGCTCGGCGTGCCCGAGGCGGATCGCGAACGCTTCATGGGCTGGATCCATTTCCTCGAAATGGCGCAGCAGGTGGCGATGGAGCAGATCGACCAGCTCGCCGGCCTGTCCGAACCCAGCCCGCAGATCGCGGCGTTCATCGAGCTGTTCAACGCCAATGTCGCGGAGATGTTCGATTACGGCCGGCATATGCTGGCCAAGCGCCGCGCCGATCCGCAACCCGATCTGATGAGTGCGATCGCCAATGCGACCGTCGACGGGGAGGCGCTGCCCGATCCCTATCTCGACGGCGCGTGGCTGCTGATCGTCTTCGCGGGCAATGATACCACGCGCAACTCGCTGAGCGGCGCGATGAAATTGTTCACCGAAAACCCCGAGCAGAAGGCGCGGCTGCAGGCCGACGGGAGTTTGCTGACCAATGCGGTGCATGAGATTACGCGGGTCGTCTCCCCGGTCATCTACATGCGCCGGACGGCGACGCGCGATACCGAGATCGGCGGCCAACGGATCGCGCAGGGCGAGAAGGTGATCATGTATTATGGCGCCGCCAACC
>JAFKLV010000507.1 GCA_017304125.1 Sphingomonadales bacterium | reverse complement strand
GTAGATCGGCACCGGGGTCTTGCCCCCGGCGAGCGCGATCACCGCTGCGCCGCGCGCGTCGATCGCGCTTTCGATGATGAAGCCGATATCGCCGGCGACCGCGTCCGCCATCTCGGCCGCGTCGTCATATTCCCACCATTCGATTTCGTCGCTCATCTCAAATCCTTGTTGCCCGCTCTCGAACGCGGGACGCTATCTAATCCACCGTCATGCCGGGCCTGACCCGGCATCCAGAGCCACGAATGCCGTCGCTTGCCGCTCTGGATGCCGGGTCAAGCCCGGCATGACGGCAAAAATTCAGGCCGGTCCCACCCTCGTGGACGAGGGAGGCGCGGCGATCAATCGTCCTGCCAGGTCACCCCGTCGCGCTCGGTCAGTGCGATCGCGGCCGAAGGGCCCCAGGTGCCGGCGGGATAATGTTTGGGCTTCATGTCGTTGGCGGTCCAGCCGGCGCGGATCGCGTCGATCCACGTCCATTGCGCCTCCACCTCGTCGCGCCGCACGAACAACGTCTGGTCGCCCTCGATCAGATCGAGCAGCAGCCGCTCATAAGCGATCCGCCGCCGCGTGCCGGCGAACTCCGCATCGAGGCTGAGGTTGAGCGGCACTTCGCGCAGCCGGATGCCGTCGCGATCGAGCCCCGGCTCCTTCGCCATGACCAGCAACTGGATATATTCCTCGGGCTGGAGGCGGATGATCAGCATATTGGGCTGGAGCAGCCCGCCGCGCCCGGCGAACATCGAATGCGGCACTGGCTTGAACTGGATCGCGATTTCCGAGCGCCGCGCGGTCATCCGCTTGCCGGTGCGCAGATAGAAGGGCACGCCCTGCCAGCGCCAATTGTCGACATGCGCCTTCACCGCGACGAACGTCTCGGTGTTCGACGGCTTGCCCAGTTCCTCGTCGTAACCCTTGACGATCTCGCCGTTCACCGCGCCGCCGAGATATTGGCCGATCACCGTATTGTGCGGCACTTCCTCGGGCTTCATCTGGCGCAAGGAACGGAAAACCTTCGCCTTTTCATCGCGGATCGCGCCGGTGTCGAAACGTGCGGGGGGCTCCATCGCGATCAGCGCGACGAGCTGGAGCATATGGTTCGCCACCATGTCGCGCAGCGCGCCGGCGCCGTCATAATAGCCGGCGCGATCCTCCAGCCCGACCGTCTCGGCGACGGTGATCTGGACGTTGTCGATCCCGCGCGCGTTCCACACCGGCTCAAAGAAGGAATTGCCGAAGCGCAGCGCGAGGATGTTCTGCACCGTCTCCTTGCCGAGATAGTGATCGATGCGGAAGATGCGGTCCTCGGGGAAGACCCGCGCCACCGTGTCGTTGATCTCGCGGCTCGAGGCGAGGTCATAGCCC
>JAFKLV010000506.1 GCA_017304125.1 Sphingomonadales bacterium | reverse complement strand
CGGGCTCGGCGTGGATCGCGCGACGCAGGGCGATCACATCGGCAAGCTCGGCGGCGCCGATCGCGCTCCAGTCGGTCTGGCGGTCGATCGTGGTAGTCATGGGGGAGGCTCTCCTTTGCCCCCGATCCTACGCGCGGGAAAGGCGAAGGGTCCAGCCCCGGCGCCATTTCCTACCCACGTCATCGCCGCCTTCGCGGGGATGACGTGGGTGACGCTCAGAATAACTCGCCTTGGTCCCCGCGCGGCGGGTGGAACAGATCGGTGCGCAACTGCATCTTCTCGCCGTTGCGATCGATCGCGAAGCGGCGGCGCGCGATCAGGAAGCGGGTGCGCAGCAGATCGGCCCACGCGCCTTGCCCGCGCATCCGCGAGAAGAAATTGGGGTCATTGTCCTTGTCGCCACCGCGCAGCGAGCGGATGATCGACATCACCTTGCCGGCGCGATCGGGGAAATGCTCGTCGAGCCATGCGCGGAACAGCGGCGCCACCTCATGCGGCAGCCGCACCGGGATGAACGAGACGCCGCGCGCGCCGGCCGCTGCCGCGCGCTCGACGATCGCCTCGACCTCGCTATCGGTGATCGCCGGGATCACCGGCGCCATGTTGACGTAAACCGGGACGCCGGCATCGGTGAGCCGGCGCACCGCGGTCAGCCGCCGTTCGGGGTGCGGCGCGCGTGGCTCGATCGTCATCGCGATCCGCGGCACCAGCGAGGTGATCGACACCGCCACCGCCGCCAGCCCCTTTGCCGCCATCGGCGCGAGCAGATCGAGATCGCGCAGCACGCGATCCGATTTGGTGGTGATGAACAGGGGGTGGTCGCATTCGGCCAGCACCTCCACCACCCCGCGCGTGACGCGCCATTCGCGCTCGATTGGCTGATAGGGATCGGTGTTGGTCCCCAATGCCATTGGCTGGCAGACGTAATGCGGCTTGGCGAGTTCGGCGCGGAGCAGGTCGGCGGCGTCCGGCTTGGCGAACAATCTGGTCTCGAAATCGAGCCCGGGGGAGAGATCGTGGAAGGCGTGGGTCGGCCGCGCGAAGCAATAGATGCAGCCGTGCTCGCAGCCGCGATACGAATTGATCGAGCGGTCGAACGGCACGTCGGGGGATTTGTTGCGGCTGATGATCGTCCTGGGGCGCTCGATCGTGACGCTGGTGCGCAACGGCGCCGGTTCGCCGTCGATCAGTTCGCGATCGTCGAGCCAGTCGCCGTCCGCCTCGGTCTGCGGCAGGTTGAAGCGGCGGCTCGAATCGTTGCGCGTCGCGCCGCGCACGGCGCGCGCCTTTGAGCGATCATGTGGGGGGCGGGCATGATCCATTGCCCGACAATATCAGAACATAATGAGAACATCAACGCCAGCGGCCG
>JAFKLV010000505.1 GCA_017304125.1 Sphingomonadales bacterium | reverse complement strand
CGCCGCCGGCCGGCCTGATCGATCCGCTACTGGAATATTTCCGGTCCGGCGGGCTGCGCACGGGCCAGGCGATCATCGGCGGGGGCAGAGGGCCGAGCGCGATCGCATCTTTGGCCAACCAATATGTCTTCGGCGACGGCAGCGGGGCGATTTTCTCGGTTCCCGTGGCATCGCTCGTCGTAGGCAGCACCGTACAGGCCGATTCGATCGAGCGACGCGATGCCGATTTCGCGCCCGATCAAGGCACGATCGCCCATCCGGTCGCGATCACGCCCGGCCCCAACGGCACGCTCTACATCCTGGACAGCGACGGCGATCTTTTCCGGGTCGATGCGGGATAATGAATCGCGCGATCAAGCGGTCCGCAAATGGGTGAAAATGGTGGAAAGCGCGCTGGCGGCTTTCCATCATTTCTCGCCAATCGCGCGCTTCCCCGCGATAGGGAGCATTCCCCAGAACGACTTCGGGGGACCGGCATTGCTGCCGATCCCCCTGTCGCCCCGCCGCACGTTGCGCGTATCCCGGCAGGAACGCGCCGCGCCGGTTTCGGCGGCTCGCGCCGCTCGCGCTGGGAGGCACGAGCGCCGCATGATGGAAGCTATCAGGAAAGTAGCCGGCCAGGATGGCCCGCATCCGATCCCTTCGCGCTCCCGCGTCGCGTCCCGCACCGTTAACGGTGTCGGCCGCGCCGCTTTCCGGTCCCCACTCCGGCATCCCGCCGCAACGGCTGAAATGCTGCTCGCAATGACCGAACCCTGCCGTCCGCCGAAGCGATCGCCGGGCTTTCGGCCACCTTCTCCTCACGCCGGCACGGATCGTCGCCGATCGCATGCCGCCGTGGCTTCGGCGGCCGGCATCCGGTGCACCCCGTCAGGGGGATGCGCCGGATGCCTTCGGGCTGCCGCCGGACACCGCCTCCCACCCCCTCGCGCGCAAGCACGCGAGACATGTGGATAACTGCGTCGCCGGCCACCCCGACCGATCGATCGCGTTGCGGTTTGCGTGAGCCACCAGCATCGCCACCCATCGGATAACCTTCTGGAACTTCTCAGAATTTCTTCCGATCCGCGCCTTCTGGCTACCCCTTGATGCTGTCACCAATCCCGAGTCGCACCAACAATTAAGTGGCTGCCCGCGCCTGTGGATAATGTGGATATCGTGGAAAGCCCGCGCACCGTTGCCGCAGGTTCAGCCAATGCGATTTATAATGTCAGCGCTGACACTATCTGACTGTTCAACAACCGGGAGTTGAGTGATGCGCAACCTGATGCTGGCGCTTGGCGCCACCGCTATGATCGTGCCGGCGCTGATCGCCACCACGCCGCCTGCACAAGCCCATGAGAAGAAAAACGAATATCGCGAATGGCGTGGAAAGG
>JAFKLV010000504.1 GCA_017304125.1 Sphingomonadales bacterium | reverse complement strand
CGCAGGGCGAGAAGGTGATCATGTATTATGGCGCCGCCAACCGCGACGAGGCGATGTTCGCCGATGCCGATCGCTTCGATATCGGCCGCGCCAATACGGAGAAGAATATCGCCTTCGGCTATGGCCCGCATATCTGCATCGGCCGGATGACCGCGCAATTGCAGCTTGAGGAAGCCTATCGTCAGCTCTTCGCGCGCTTCCCGGATATCCACTGGACCGGCGATATGGATATCGCGCCGAACAATTTCGTCCACGCGGTGCGGCGGCTGGAGGTGGCGTTCACCCCGAAGTGAACCGCGTAACGGACGCGCCGGCGGCCCAACACCGCCGGCGCGCGCGTTTTTACGGCATGCGATGCAAGGCGCAGAGCTTGTTGCCGTCGGGATCGCGCAGATAGGCGAGATAGAGGTTCATCCCGCCGCCCGAGCGGACGCCCGGCGCATCCTCGATCGCGGTGCCACCCGCCGCGACGCCGGCCTTGTGCCACGCATCGGCCTGCGCCGGCCCGTCCATCGCAAAGCCGACCGTGCTGCCATTGCCGTGGCTCGCCGACGCGCCATCGATCGGCTTGGTGATCATGAAGATGCCGCCGTTATGGAGATAGATCAGCCGGCCTTTTTCGTCCTGGATGCCAGGCTTGCCGCCGACCGCGCCGAACACGGCGTCGTAGAATTTGCGCGAACGATCGAGATCGTTCGAACCGACCATCATATGGCTGAACATCGCTGCCTCTCCCTAGATTGGCGAGTCGTGAGGACTCTCCCGGTCCATCCGGCATAGGCACGGCACGCGCCACCGCAAGCGCGCAGTTTGTCGCGACAGAGGAAATAGTTGCTGGCGGCGGGCGCGGCGCGGCGGCTAGAAAAAGCGCATGGATATGACAAAGAAGCCGCGCGTCGACGGGCTGGATCGCGCCGTATTGATGGATGCGCTGGTCGCGCTGGCCGAGGCGGCCGGCGATATCGTGTGGCGGCATTTCGTCGAGGGTGCCGCGGTTTCGATCAAGCCTGACGAATCCCCCGTCACCGCCGCGGACCACGCCGCCGAAGCGGCGATCCTCGCCGGGCTCGCGGAGGTCGCGCCGCATATCCCGGTGGTCGCCGAAGAGGAGGCCGCCGCCGGCCGCGTGCCGGATGTCGACGGCGCCTTCTTCCTTGTCGACCCGCTCGACGGCACCAAGGAATTCATCCGCCGCGGCAATGACTTCACGGTCAATATCGGGCTGATCGAGCGGGGCGCGCCGACGATGGGGGTGGTCTACGCCCCGGCGCGCAACGCACTCTATTGGGGCGACGCGGCGACCGGGCAGGCGTGGCGCGCGGATCGGGCGCCGGGCGCGCCGCGTGAAGCCGAGCGGACGATCGCGGTGCGCGATCCGCATGCGCCGCCCTGTGCGGT
>JAFKLV010000257.1 GCA_017304125.1 Sphingomonadales bacterium | reverse complement strand
CTATCCGCATGGCGATAACGGCAAGCAATTCGCCAAGATGGTCGAATGGGGGATGACCCCGATCCAGGCGATCCGCGCCGCCACCACCAGCGCGGCCGAGGCGCTCGGGCGGACCGAGGATGTCGGCTCGCTGACGGTGGGGCATTATGGCGATATCGTCGCGGTGAAGGGCGATCCGCTCGCCGATGTGCGGACGCTCGAACATCCGGTCGCAGTGATCAAGGGCGGCGAGCCGGTGGCGATGCAATAATGGAGGGCGGGGGTTGTGCGAGGGTAAGCGCTATTCGGCAAGGCGGTCGCCCAGTCGCGTGATGAGGTCCATGCGCTCGTGAAAAATTGCCACGATCAATGCGGGCGCCCCCTCACGCGGCAGGCAAAAGATGTAATGATGTTCACAACGCGCCATCCGCAACGCTGGAATGAGCGCGCTCATGTCCTTGAAAGGGCCTCGTCCGGCCGCAAGGCTGGCGATGCGCTGTTCCAGCCTGGCGATATAGCGGCGTAGCTGCGCATCGCCCCATCGCTCGCGCGTGTAGCGGATGAGGCCGCGCAAATCGGCTTCTGCCGCCGCGGTGAGGATATAGGCCGTCAAGCGGGCCGCCCGGCCAGTTCCTCATCCAGAATTTCTCCGATGCTCCTGGCGGATACCTTCCCCGCAAGACCATCGTTGATCCGGGTTTCCAGCAAGGTTTGCAATTCCTGCCATGCTTGACCGGCATCGGAATCGCCGGGAAACAAGCGCTCAAGCGCATATTGCTTGATCGTCTTGCCCTGCAGTGCTGCCAGCGCCTTCAGGCTCTGGTGCTGCTGATCCGTTATGTCGATTGTCAGGCGACTCATGGGATATGCTCCGCAAACTACACAAACCCACATTAGCACATATGTGGAAAAGCGGGTATCCATGAGCGACGACGGCATTGTGCGTCCGCTCGTCCCGCCCCTTGCCCCGTGCCATTGACCCGAAAGGCGTCGGCGCGTATAGGCGCGCCCGTTCGTGGGGTCCAAAGCCTCGCGGGCAAGCTTGAACATTGCTGGATGCATCAAGGGCCGGGATGGTCGCCCACGCGATCGCCCAACGGTCCTTTTCGTATTCCGTAAGCTTGTGAAGGCTCCAGCAAAGTAACCTCTAGAACAAGGTGAAGGCTTCAATGCCGACGATCAACCAGCTGGTCCGCAAGGGCCGCGACCCGCAGAAGGCCAAGAGCAAGGTCCCTGCGATGGAGCAGAACCCGCAGAAGCGCGGCGTTTGCACCCGTGTCTATACCACGACCCCGAAGAAGCCGAACTCGGCGCTGCGCAAGGTGGCCAAGGTCCGCCTGACCAACAGCCGCGAAGTGATCAGCTACATCCCGGGCGAAGGCCACAACCTGCAGGAGCACTCGGTGGTGCTGATCCGCGGCGGCCGTGTGCGCGACCTTCCGGGCGTGCGCTACCACGTGCTGCGCGGCGTGCTCGATACGCAGGGCGTCAAGGACCGCAAGCAGTCGCGGTCGAAGTACGGCGCGAAGCGGCCGAAGTAATCCCGCCGCCCCGGCGCAGCCGGGGTTCGTGTGATTGTGTCAGGACAAGAGCCGCATGAGAGGTCAGCCTTCGCTGGCAAGATGCTCATGAGGCGGGTTGATTAGAAGGAATTCCAAATGGCGCGTCGTCGTCGTCCCGAAAAGCGGGAAATCCTGCCCGATCCCAAGTTCGGGGATGTGGTGCTGTCGAAGTTCATGAATTCGGTGATGCTGGACGGCAAGAAGTCCGTCGCCGAAGGGATCGTCTATGGCGCGCTCGACACCGTCGAGACCCGCGCGAAGAAGGACCCGCTGGGCGTGTTCCATGACGCGCTCAACAATGTGAAGCCGGGCATCGAGGTGCGCAGCCGCCGCGTCGGTGGTGCGACCTATCAGGTCCCGGTCGAGGTCCGTCCGGAGCGCGCGCAGGCGCTGGCGATCCGCTGGCTGATCACGGCCGCGCGCGGCCGCAGCGAGAACACGATGGCCGCCCGCCTCTCCGGCGAGCTGCTGGACGCCTCGAACAACCGCGGCAACGCGGTGAAGAAGCGTGAAGACACCCACCGTATGGCCGAAGCGAACCGCGCCTTCAGCCACTACCGCTGGTAAAACCGACACCTATATTGGGGGGAGCTGGACCGTCCGGCTCCCCGCATTGCTAAGGAATAAACGATCATGGCCCGCAGCCATCCGCTCGACCGTTATCGCAACATCGGCATCATGGCGCACATCGACGCCGGTAAGACGACGACGACGGAGCGCATCCTCTATTACACCGGCAAGTCCTACAAGATCGGCGAAGTGCACGAAGGCACGGCGACGATGGACTGGATGGAGCAGGAGCAAGAGCGCGGGATCACGATCACGTCCGCCGCGACGACCTGCTTCTGGAACGATCACCGCATCAACATCATCGACACCCCCGGGCACGTCGACTTCACCATCGAAGTGGAGCGTTCGCTCCGCGTGCTCGACGGCGCGGTCGCTTGCTTCGACGGCGTTGCCGGCGTTGAGCCGCAGTCGGAAACGGTGTGGCGTCAGGCGGAAAAGTATCGCGTGCCGCGCATGTGCTTCGTCAACAAGCTCGACCGCACCGGTGCGAATTTCGAGCGTTGCGTCGAGATGATCAAGGATCGCCTCGGTGCGCGTCCGCTCGTGCTGTATCTCCCGATCGGGATCGAGAGCGGCTTCAAGGGCCTGGTCGATCTGGTCGAGAATCGCGCGATCATCTGGCTCGACGAATCGCTGGGCGCGAAGTTCGAATATCAGGACATCCCGGCCGAGCTGGCGGATGCCGCCGCTGCGGCGCGCGCCGAGCTGATCGAGACCGTCGTCGAGCAGGACGATGCGGTGATGGAGAAGTTCTTCGAGGGCGAAGAGCCCGACGCGGCAACCATCAAGCGCCTGGTGCGCAAGGGCACGCTGAACTTCTCGTTCGTGCCGGTGCTGTGCGGTTCGGCGTTCAAGAACAAGGGCGTCCAGCCGCTGCTCGACGCGGTGGTCGACTATCTGCCGAGCCCGCTCGACATTCCTGACGTCGAAGGCGTCAAGCTCGACGGCGAGACCAAGGATTCGCGTCCGGCCGACGACAATGCGCCGTTCTCCGCGCTGGCGTTCAAGATCATGAACGACCCGTTCGTCGGCTCGCTGACCTTCGCGCGCATCTATTCGGGCAAGCTGGCCAAGGGCCAGGTCCTGAACAGCGTGAAGGACAAGAAGGAAAAGATCGGCCGTATGCTCCTGATGCACGCGAATACGCGTGAGGACATCGAGGAAGCGTTCGCCGGCGACATCGTCGCGATCGCGGGCCTCAAGGAGACCACGACCGGCGATACGCTGACCGATTCGACGCATCCGATCATCCTCGAGCGGATGGAATTCCCGGAGCCGGTGATCGAGCTGTCGGTGGAGCCGAAGACCAAGGCCGACCAGGAGAAGATGGGCATCGCGCTCAATCGTCTCGCGGCGGAGGATCCCTCGTTCCGCGTGTCGACCGATCACGAATCGGGCCAGACGATCATCAAGGGGATGGGCGAGCTTCACCTCGAAATCCTCGTCGATCGCATGAAGCGCGAGTTCAAGGTCGAGGCGAATGTCGGCGCGCCGCAGGTGGCGTATCGCGAATATCTCGCGAAGAAGGTCGACATCGACTACACCCACAAGAAGCAGTCGGGCGGCTCCGGCCAGTTCGGCCGCGTCAAGGTGACGGTGGTGCCGGGCGAGCGTGGGTCGGGCTACCAGTTCTTCGACGAGATCAAGGGCGGCAACATCCCGCGCGAATATATCCCGTCGGTGGAAAAGGGCTTCCGTGAGACCGCCGAGACCGGCTCGCTGATCGGCTTCCCGATCATCGACTTCGAGGTGCACCTGACCGACGGTGCGTATCACGACGTCGACTCGTCGGCGCTGGCGTTCGAAATCTGCGCCCGCGGCGCGATGCGCGAAGCGGCCCAGAAGGCCGGCATCAAGCTGCTCGAGCCGATCATGAAGGTCGAGGTGGTGACGCCGGAAGATTATCTCGGCGACGTCATCGGCGACATGAATTCGCGGCGTGGCCAGATCCAGGGCACCGACACGCGCGGCAACGCGCAGGCGGTGGCCGCAATGGTGCCGCTGGCGAACATGTTCGGTTACGTGAATCAGCTGCGCTCCTTCACGCAGGGCCGCGCCAGCTATTCGATGCAGTTCTCGCATTATGACGAGGTGCCGCAGAACGTCGCCGACGAAGTGAAGGCGAAGCTGGCGTAACGACTGTCGCATCCCCATCTTCCCAGCTGTCGCCCGCGACGGCTGGTGGGGAGGGGCTGGCATTGGGTGAAAACAGTCGCTATGGGGCCGCCTTCACGGCGAGTCCTCGTGCGGCTCAAGTGGATATCCAGAAGGTAGGGAATCAATGGCTAAGGCTAAGTTTGAGCGGAACAAGCCGCACCTGAACATCGGCACCATCGGTCACGTCGACCATGGCAAGACCTCGCTGACCGCAGCGATCACCAAGGTGCTCGCCGAAACGACCGGCGGCACCGCGGTCGACTTCGCGAACATCGACAAGGCTCCGGAAGAGCGTGAGCGCGGCATCACCATCTCGACCGCGCACGTCGAGTATGAGACGGCCAACCGTCACTATGCGCACGTCGACTGCCCGGGTCACGCCGACTATGTGAAGAACATGATCACCGGCGCGGCGCAGATGGACGGCGCGATCCTCGTCGTTTCGGCGACCGACGGCCCGATGCCGCAGACCCGCGAGCACATCCTGCTCGCCCGTCAGGTCGGCGTGCCGGCGATGGTCGTGTTCATGAACAAGGTCGACCTGGTCGACGACGCCGAGATCCTCGAGCTCGTCGAGCTGGAAGTTCGCGAACTGCTGTCGTCCTACGAATTCCCGGGCGATGACATTCCGATCATCAAGGGCTCGGCGACCTGCGCGCTCAGCGGCTCGAACGACAAGCTCGGCAAGGAAGCCGTGCTTGAGCTGATGGCCGCGGTTGACGATTACATCCCGCAGCCGGAGCGTCCGCTCGACAAGCCGTTCATGATGCCGATCGAAGACGTGTTCTCGATCTCGGGCCGCGGCACCGTGGTGACCGGCCGCGTCGAGACCGGCATCGTCAAGGTTGGCGAGGAAGTCGAGATCGTCGGCATCCACCCGGAGGTCCGCAAGACCACCGTCACCGGCGTCGAAATGTTCCGCAAGCTGCTCGATCAGGGCCAGGCCGGCGACAACGTCGGTGCGCTGATCCGTGGCGTGGCGCGCGACGAAGTCGAGCGTGGCCAGGTGCTCTGCAAGCCGGGCTCGATCAAGCCGCACACCGATTTCAAGTCGGAAGTGTACGTCCTGTCGAAGGATGAAGGCGGCCGTCACACGCCGTTCTTCGCCAACTATCGTCCGCAGTTCTACTTCCGTACCACGGACGTGACCGGCACCGTCGAGCTGCCCGAGGGCACCGAGATGGTGATGCCGGGCGACAACGTCGCGCTGGGCATCAAGCTCATCGCGCCGATCGCCATGGACGTTGGTCAGCGTTTCACGATCCGCGAAGGCGGCCGCACCGTCGGCGCCGGCGTCGTCAGCGCGATCGACAAGTAAGCATTACGCTTAAAACAGCCGCCCGGCGCGCCGAAAGGTGTGTCGGGCGGTTGCCTTTTAATGAGGGCATGGCTATGCGCCGCGCCTTCGGTTCGTTTGAAAACAGCAAGAGGTGACCGTCGATTCGCCATCCGCAGTGGATGGAGGCGCGGCCGAGTTACCCCGCTCTTTCGCATCGGTAGGAAAAATGGACAGCAACATCCGTATTCGCCTGAAGGCGTTCGATCATCGCGTGCTCGATCAGGCGACCGGCGATATCGCCGACACCGCCCGACGTACCGGCGCTCTTATCCGCGGTCCTATTCCGCTTCCGACGCGAATCGAGAAGTTCACGGTCAACCGTGGCCCTCACATCGACAAGAAGAGCCGCGAGCAGTTCGAGGTGCGCACCTACAAGCGTATGCTCGACATCGTGCAGCCCACGCCGCAGACGGTCGACGCGCTGATGAAGCTCGATCTCGCCGCGGGCGTTGACGTAGAGATCAAGCTGGCGTAATGGCCTGCATCCCCGCGGTCGACTCAGGCGAGTCCCGCGGGTTTGTCATTCCCGCGAAAAATCGGGTTTGACGTTTAGGAACCCCGCCATGCGGGGCGACTGACAGACTAGAGATACCGCCGGCGGGCTTCGTGCTCGTCCGGGACAGCGTCTCCCGTCATGCTTCCTTCGGGAAGCGCCGGCCCGGGACGGGGGCACGCTTCGCATTTCCGGGCCGAACTGGTCGTTCCTTTTAGGGGCGGTCACAAGCACCCGTGGGATGGGCCTGCGGGTGCCTCTGTCAAGGAGCTAGTGGATCATGCGTACCGGCGTGATCGCGAAGAAAATGGGCATGACCCGCCTTTTCCAGGACGACGGCCGCCACGTGCCGGTCACCGTCCTGCAGATCGAAGGCTTGCAGGTCGTGGCCCGCCGCGAGAAAGATCGTGACGGCTACACCGCCGTCCAGCTTGGCGCCGGAAGCGCCAAGGCCAAGAATGTCGCCAAGCCGCAGCGCGGCCACTTCGGCAAGGCCGAAGTGGAGCCGAAGGCGATCGTGCACGAATTCCGCGTGACCGAGGACAATCTCCTCGACGTCGGCGCGGAGCTGTCGGCCGATCACTTCGTCGCCGGCCAGTATGTCGACATCCAGGGCCGCACGCAGGGCAAGGGCTTTGCCGGCGCGATGAAGCGCTGGGGCTTCGGCGGTCTGCGCGCCACCCACGGCGTGTCGGTGTCGCACCGTTCGCACGGTTCGACCGGTAACCGCCAGGATCCGGGTCGCGTCTTCAAGAACAAGAAGATGGCCGGGCACATGGGCGACAAGAACCGCACCCAGCAGAATCTGGAAATCGTCGGTACCGACGTCGAGCGCGGCCTCATCTTCGTCAAGGGCTCGGTGCCCGGCTCGAAGGGTGGCTGGCTGTTCGTCAAGGACTCGGTGAAGGTCGACCGTCATGCCGACGCGCCGCTGCCCGCCGGTCTGAAGGCCGCCAACAGCAACACCGCAGCGGACACGCCGGCCGAAACGCCGGTCGCGCCCGAGGCGACCGAAGGCCAGGAGGGCTGATAAGTGAAGGTCAAGGTTTCCTCCTTCGACGCCAAGGCGAAGGCCGCGGAAGTCGAGCTTTCGGATGAGGTGTTCGGCCTCGATCCGCGTGCCGACATCCTGCACCGCGTCGTCACCTGGCAGCTCGAAAAGCGCCGCGCCACCGCGCGCGGCACGCGTGAGCGCGCCGATGTCGCCCGCTCGGGCAAGAAGCTCGGTCGCCAGAAGGGCGGCGGCGTCGCCCGTCACGGTGATCGCCGCGCCCCGGTGTTCATCGGCGGCGGCAAGGCGCACGGTGCTCGTGTTCGCGACTTCAATCCGTCGCTGAACAAGAAGATCCGCGCGCTGGGCCTCAAGATGGCGCTGTCGAGCCACGCCAAGGCGGGTTCGCTGATCGTCCTCGACGGTTTCCAGGTCGACAAGACCAAGGAGCTGAAGGGCCATTTCGAGACGCTGGGCGTTGGCAAGCGCACGCTGGTGATCGACACTGAGGCTGGCGTGGGCTTCCGCTCCGCGCGCAACCTCCCGGGTGTCGACCTGCTGCCGGCCGTCGGCGCCAACGTCTATGACATCATCAAGGCCGACACGCTGGTGATTACCCGCGCTGCGGTCGAGAAGCTGGAGGCGCGCTTCAATGGCTAAGAAGCCGACCAAGGCGATCGACAATCGTCACTATGACGTGATCGTCGCGCCGCACATCACCGAGAAGGCTACCCTTCTCTCCGAGCAGAACGCAGTCGTGTTCAAGGTGGCGCGTGACGCCTCCAAGCCGGAGATCAAGGCGGCCGTGGAAGCGATCTTCGACGTCAGCGTCGTGAACGTGAACACGATCGTCCAGAAGGGCAAGACCAAGCGCTGGAAGGGTGCTCCCTATCAGCGGTCCGACATGAAGAAGGCGATCGTCACGCTCAAGGACGGGCAGTCGATCGACGTGACCGAGGGGGCCAAGGCGTAATGGCACTCAAGCATTACAACCCGACCAGCCCGGCCCGTCGTGGCCTCATCCTGGTCGACCGTTCGGCGCTCTACAAGGGGCGTCCGGTCAAGGCTCTCACCGAGGGCAAGACCAAGACCGGCGGCCGCAACAACAAGGGCCATGTCACGTCGCGCGGCATTGCCGGCGGCCACAAGCAGCGCTATCGTTTCATCGATTTCAAGCGCCGCAAGTGGGACGTCGACGGCACCGTCGAGCGGCTGGAATATGACCCCAACCGCACCGCGTTCATCGCACTGGTGACCTATGCGGACGGCGAGCAGGCTTACATCATCGCGCCGCAGCGTCTGGGCGTTGGCGACAAGGTCGTCGCCGGCAAGAAGACCGACGTGAAGCCGGGCAACGCGATGGAGCTGGGCCAGATGCCGGTCGGCACCATCGTCCACAATGTGGAGATGAAGCCGGGCAAGGGCGGTCAGATCGCGCGTTCGGCCGGCACTTACGTGCAGGTCGTCGGCCGCGACAAGGGCATGGTGATCGTTCGCCTGAACTCGGGCGAGCAGCGCTATATCCGCTCGGACTGCATGGCGACGGTGGGCGCGGTGTCGAACCCCGACAACGCGAACCAGAACTTCGCCAAGGCCGGTCGTACCCGCTGGATGGGCAAGCGCCCGCTGACCCGTGGTGTCGCGAAGAACCCGGTCGACCACCCGCACGGCGGCGGCGAAGGCCGTACCTCGGGCGGCCGTCACCCGGTCACTCCGTGGGGCAAGCCGACGAAGGGCGCCCGCACGCGCCACAACAAGGCGACCGATAAGATGATTATCCGCAGCCGTCACGCGAGGAAGAAGTAATGGCGCGTTCCGTCTGGAAGGGTCCGTTCGTGGACCTGCACCTGCTCAAGAAGGCAGAGGCCGCGCAGGACGCCGGCCCGCGTTCCGGCCCGATCAAGACCTGGTCGCGTCGTTCGACGATCCTGCCGACGTTCGTTGGGCTGACGTTCAACGTTTACAATGGCCGCAAGTTCGTGCCCGTCTCGGTCAACGAGGACATGGTCGGCATGAAGCTCGGCGAGTTCGCGCCGACCCGGTATTTCCCGGGCCACGCGGCTGACAAGAAGGGCAAGCGCTGATGAGCAAGCCTCAGTCCCCCCGTAAGGTCGGCGAGAAGGAAGCGCTCTCGGTCGGCACGCAGATCCGTGGTTCGGCGCAGAAGCTGAACCTGGTTGCGGGCCTGATCCGCGGCCGCAAGGTCGGCGACGCGATGAACATCCTCGCCTTCTCCAAGAAGGCGATGGCGGTCGACGCGCGCAAGGTGCTCGCCTCCGCGATCGCCAATGCCGAGAACAACCACAACCTCGACGTCGACGCGCTCGTCGTTGCCGAGGCGTCGGTCGGCAAGTCGATCACCATGAAGCGGTTCGCGACGCGCGGCCGCGGCAAGTCCACCCGCATCCTGAAGCCGTTCTCGCGGCTGCGGATCGTCGTGCGCGAGCAGGAAGAAGCCTAATGGGTCACAAGAGCAACCCGATCGGTCTGCGCCTGCAGATCAACCGCACCTGGGACAGCCGCTGGTATGCCGAGGGCGATGATTACGGACGCCTCCTGCTGGAGGATCTGAAGATCCGTAAGTACATCCTCAAGACGCTGCCGCAGGCCGCGATCTCGAAGGTGGTCATCGAGCGCCCGGCCAAGCTGTGCCGCATCTCCATCTATGCCGCGCGCCCGGGCGTGATCATCGGCAAGAAGGGCTCGGACATCGAGAAGCTGCGCAGGACGCTCGGCGCGATGACCAGCTCGGACGTGTCGCTGAACATCGTCGAGATCCGCAAGCCGGAAGTCGATGCCAAGCTCGTTGCGCAGGGCATTGCCGACCAGCTCGAGCGCCGTATCGCCTTCCGCCGCGCGATGAAGCGCGCGGTGCAGTCGGCGATGCGTCTGGGTGCCGACGGCATCCGCGTGCAGTGCGGCGGCCGCCTTGGCGGCGCCGAGATCGCGCGCACCGAGAGCTATCGTGAGGGTCGCGTGCCGCTGCACACGCTCCGCGCGAACATGGATTATGCCGAGGCCGAAGCCCACACCGCTTATGGCGTGTGCGGCGTCAAGGTCTGGATCTTCAAGGGTGAGATCCTCGGCCACGATCCGATGGCCACTGACCGGCTGATGATGGAGGCTCAGACCTCCGGCGTGCGCCCCGCGCGCGACGATCGCCGCTAAGGAGTAAGAGACGTGCTGCAACCGAAGCGCACCAAATTCCGCAAGGCGTTCAAGGGCCGTATCCACGGCGACGCCAAGGGCGGCACCGCGCTCAACTTCGGGGCCTATGGCCTGAAGGCGATGGAGCCGGAGCGGATCACCGCGCGTCAGATCGAGGCGGCTCGCCGCGCGATCACGCGTCACATCAAGCGCCAGGGGCGTTTGTGGATCCGCATTTTCCCCGACGTGCCGGTTTCGTCGAAGCCTGCCGAAGTCCGCATGGGCTCGGGTAAGGGTTCGCCCGAATTCTGGGCGGCGCGGGTCAAGCCGGGTCGTATCCTGTTCGAGCTGGACGGTGTTCCGGGTCCGCTTGCCGCCGAAGCGTTTGAACGCGCGGCGATGAAGCTCCCGATCAAGACCAAGGTCGTGGCGCGTCTCGGCGACACGTCGCACCTCGGAGGCGAGTGAGATGGCTAAGAAGACTGATTTAATCGGGCAGACCGACGACCAGCTCGGCGAATCGCTGGGCCAGCTGAAGCGCGAGCAGTTCAACCTGCGCTTCCAGGCGGCGACCAACCAGCTCGAGAAGCCGAGCCGCGTTCGCGAGGTCCGCAAGGACATCGCCCGCATCAAGACCCTGCAGGCGCAGCGCGCCGCAGCGGCCAAGTAAGAGGACGAGAAGACATGCCGAAGCGCGTGCTGACCGGGGTGATCGTCTCGGACAAGGGCGAGAAGACGGTGGTCGTCAATGTGGAGCGCAAGGTCAAGCACCCGCTCTACGGCAAGATCATCCGCCGCTCGAAGAAGTATCACGCCCATGACGAGGCGAACGAGTATAAGGCCGGCGAAACGGTGCGGATCGAAGAGACCAAGCCGATCTCCAAGCTCAAGACCTGGAAGGTGCTCGATCGGGTTAACGCCCGCGCGACCCCGGCCGAGGTCGTGATCGACGAGCCGACTGCGTAATCGTTCACCCGCGTGAGCGGGGGACAAGTTTGAAGGCGGCGCCGGGTCGGTATCCGGCGCCATGAACGGAAGGAATCGGATCAATGATCCAGATGCAGTCCAATCTCGACGTCGCTGACAACAGCGGCGCGAAGCGGGTGCAGTGCATCAAGGTGCTGGGCGGCTCGAAGCGCCGCACGGCCAGCGTTGGCGACATCATCGTGGTGTCGATCAAGGAAGCGCAGCCGCGCGGCAAGGTGAAGAAGGGCGACGTACATCGCGCTGTCATCGTGCGCACGGCGAAGGATATCCGCCGCGCCGATGGCTCGGTGATCCGCTTCGACTCGAACGCGGCCGTGCTGGTCAACAAGAACGAGGAGCCGATCGGCACCCGTATCTTTGGCCCGGTGGTTCGCGAGCTGCGCGCCAAGAAGCACATGAAGATCATCAGCCTTGCGCCGGAGGTGTTGTAATGGCCGCCGCGAAGATCAAGAAGGGTGACCGCGTGATCGTCCTGTCCGGCAAGGACAAGGGCAAGACCGGGACCGTCACCCTGGCCATGCCGAAGGACGGCAAGGTCGTCGTGGAGGGCGTCAACGTCGCCACCCGTCACCGCAAGCCGAGCCAGGCGAACCCGCAGGGTGGCCTGGAGCGCACCGAAGCGCCGCTGCACATCTCGAAGGTGGCGCACGTCACCGCCGAGGGCAAGCCGACGCGCGTTCGGTTCGAGGTGAAGGACGGCAAGAAGGTCCGCGTGGCCGTCAAGTCCGGGGAGAAGATCGATGGCTGACGCTTACACCGCGCGTCTCAAGAAGCTGTATGACGACACGATCGCCAAGGCGATGACCGAGAAGTTCGGCTATAAGAACGCGCTCGAGATTCCCCGCATCGACAAGATCGTCATCAACATGGGCGTCGGCGAGGCGACCCAGGACAAGAAGCGCGTCGAACAGGCCGCTTCCGAGATGGAATTGATCGCGGGCCAGAAGCCGGTGATCACCAAGGCGAAGAAGTCGATCGCGCAGTTCAAGCTGCGTGAAGGCATGCCGATCGGCGTGAAGGTGACGCTGCGTCGCGAGCGGATGTACGAATTCCTCGACCGCTTCATCACCATCGCACTTCCGCGCGTCCGCGACTTCCGCGGGCTGAACCCGAAGAGCTTCGACGGCCGTGGCAATTACGCCTGCGGTCTGAAGGAGCAGATCGTGTTCCCGGAAATCAACTATGACCGCATCGACAAGGTGCGCGGCATGGACATCATTGTGGCGACGACGGCCAAGACCGACGAGGAAGCGCGTGAGCTGCTTCGTCTGTTCGGCTTCCCGTTCCCGCAGGACGTCCAGGTCGAAGTGAAGCAGGCTGCGTGAGCGCCTTGATCAAGCATTTGAACGAGAGAGCTTAAGTCCATGGCGAAACTGAGTTCCGTTAACAAGAACGAGCGCCGCAAGAAGCTGGTGAAGCAATATGCCGGCAAATATGCAGCGCTCAAGGCGAAGGCGAACGACAAGTCGCTCGAAGAGACCGATCGTCTCATCGCGCGGCTGAAGATGGCCGAGCTTCCGCGCAACGCGAACCCGACCCGGGTGCGCAACCGCTGCGAAGTGACCGGTCGTCCGCGCGCTTATTATCGCAAGTTCCGTCTCTGCCGCGTGCAGCTCCGCGAACTGGCCAACAAGGGCCTGATTCCGGGCGTCACGAAGTCGAGCTGGTAAGGATCACGAACAATGGCAGTGACCGATCCCCTGGGTGACCTGCTCACCCGCATCCGCAACGGCCAGCGCGCGCGCAAGGACAGCGTCGTGTCGCCGGCGTCGAAGCTGCGGACCCGCGTGCTCGACGTGCTTCAGCGCGAAGGCTACATCCGTGGCTATAGCGAGGAAGACATGGGCCCCGTGAAGGGCGTCCGTATCGAGCTCAAGTATTTCGAAGGCCAGCCGGCGATCAAGCACGTCGCGCGCGTCTCGAAGCCCGGCCGCCGCATCTACAGCGGGTCGCAGGACCTGCCGCGCGTGATGAACGGCCTGGGCATCACGATCGTCTCGACGCCGCGTGGCGTTCTCTCGGACGCGGAAGCGCGCGAGCAGAATGTCGGTGGCGAAGTGCTGGCGGAGGTGTTCTGATGAGCCGCATCGGCAAAAAGCCGGTCGCGATCCCCTCGGGCGTGACCGCGAACATCAGCGAAGGCATGCTGAGCGTGAAGGGCCCCAAGGGTACCCTGTCGCTCAAGCTCGCCGACGACATCAGCTATGACGTCCAGGCGGACGGCATTTCGGTGCCGCCGGCGACCGCGCCCAAGCGCGCCCGTGCCTTCTGGGGCATGCAGCGCACGCTGGTGCAGAACCTCGTCACCGGCGTGACCGAGGGCTTCACCAAGAAGCTGCTGATCACCGGCGTCGGCTATCGTGCCAACGCGCAGGGGCGGAAGCTGAAGCTGCAGCTCGGCTACAGCCACGACGTCGACATCGACGTGCCGGAAGGTCTTGAGGTCAAGACCCCGGACAACACGACGGTGGAGATTTCGGGCGCCGACAAGCAGAAGGTCGGCCAGCTCGCCGCTGAGATCCGCCGCTGGCGTAAGCCTGAGCCGTACAAGGGCAAGGGCATCAAGTACGACGGCGAATATATCTTCCGTAAGGAAGGGAAGAAGAAGTGACCAAGGGCCTTTCGCTTTTCGAGAAGCGGCGTCGCCGCAATCGCACGGCGCTTCGCGCGCGCGCTGGCACTCGTCCGCGCCTGTCGGTGCATCGCTCGGGCAAGCATATCTATGCCCAGGTGATCGACGACGAGGCGGGCCGCACGCTGGCTTCGGCTTCGACGCTGGCCAACCACGAGGGCAAGACCGCGACCGTCGCGGCTGCCACCGAGGTCGGCAAGCGCGTTGCGGAAGCAGCCAAGGCCGCCGGCGTCACGCAGGTCGTGTTCGACCGTGGCGGGTTCCTGTTTCACGGCCGGGTGAAGGCGCTGGCGGAAGCCGCGCGCGAAGCCGGACTGGAGTTCTAAGACATGGCTGACGAGAACAACACCGAGGTCCAGGCCGTCGCAGCTGCCCCTGAGGGTGGCGCGGGCGCCGGTGAGGCGCCGCGCGGTCGCGGTGCCCGCGGCGGGCGTGGCGGCGGCGGCGGCGATCGCGGCCGTGGCGGTCGTGACGGTGGCCGTGGTGGCCGTCGCGACGATCGTCGCAACAACAA
>JAFKLV010000503.1 GCA_017304125.1 Sphingomonadales bacterium | reverse complement strand
CGCATTGTCGCCGTACAGGGAATCGCATCCGCATGAACGCGGGGCGGGCCGCCGGCAGGGGAGGAGGGGCTCATGAAGTCTTGGCATCGGGCATATGTGTGTGCCTTGCTGGCGAGCGGCGCCGGGCTGGTCGTGCCAGTCGCGGCCGACGCGCAGGCGCAGAACAATCATCCGCCGCAGGAAGCGTCGACGGGCGGGCTGACCGAGATCGTCGTCACCGCGCAGAAGCGCGAGGAGAACCTCCAGCAGACCCCGATCGCGATTTCGGCGATTTCCGCCAGGCAGGTGGAATTGCGCGGCATTTCCGAGATCAAGGATCTGAGCGCGCTCGCCCCCAATGTCGCGATCGCGCCCGGCACGACCAATGCGACCGCCGCGGTGGTCTCGATCCGCGGCATCCCGACCCCGGCCGACGAGACGCAAGGCTATGACTCGCCGATCGGCCTCTATCTCGACGGCGTATATCTTGCGCGCTCGTCGACCGCCTCGTTCGAGGTGGCGGATATCGAGCGCGTCGAGGTGCTGCGCGGGCCGCAGGGCACGCTGTTCGGACGCAATACCACCGGCGGCGCGATCAATTTCATCACCAAGCTGCCGACCGACGATGCCAGCCTGAAGCTGCGCTTCGGCTATGGCAATTTCAATCAGCTGACCGGCCGCTTCATCCTCAACAGCGGCACGATCGGCGACGTGCTGCGCATGTCGATCGGCTATCTCCACAAGCAGCGCGACGGCGTGGTCAACAATCCGCTGCAGCCGGATCGGCTGCTCAATCCGGGCGGCAACAAGACCGACAGCGTGCGCTGGGCGACCACGCTCGATCTGGCGCACTGGCTGAAGATCACCAATATCTTCGACTATACCCGCGTCGACGGCGTCGCGTCAGCGCAGCAGCTCGCGCAGGTCGGCGACGGCACCTTCCGTCCCAATGTCACGATCGGCGGGAATACCTTCTCGCAGGTCCAGCCCGCCAATGTCGCCGGCTATCTCGCCGAAGCGAGCGTGCTCCAGCCGGGATGCGGCAAGCCGGTGCAACTCGCGCGGCTCAATACGCTGTGTCTCGATCAGGCGAAGCTGTCCAGCGACCGCGTGTGGGGCGAATTGTTCCGCGTCGAGGCGGATCTCGGCGGAGTGACGTTGCGCTCCTCGACCGCGTGGCGCGGCTGGACCAACCGGATCGACGGCAGCGATCTCGACGGGATGGGCACGCTGCGCGGGCCGGCGTTCAGCCAGGCGTCGTTGCTCAACGGCTTCCCGGTCGGGGTGCTCTCGCTGTTCCAGCCGGCGGGCACGGCCGCCTATCTCGCCGGCCAGTCGGTGCCGACGACGACGCAGCCGCTGTTCCAGGCGAGCAACCAGCGCCGCCAGCATCAGTTCAGTCAGGAACTCGAACTGGTTTCG
>JAFKLV010000502.1 GCA_017304125.1 Sphingomonadales bacterium | reverse complement strand
TGCGCCTCGGCGGCGCCCATCATCGGTACCGTGCCGATCGCAACGCCGGTCGCCGGGTTGACCACCTCGAGCGTCGTATCGGCGGTGACCCACGCGCCGTCGATATAGCCGGCCTCGCGCAGCAGATCGGGGCGGGCGAGCGGCGGGCGGAGGGTGCGCATCTGGGTATCGGTCATTTTTCGCGGGCCGGCATCAGAGGGGAGGTGGCGTCTTCGGCATATTCGGCCTGAATCTGCGCCGCCGCCTCGCGGACGTGGCGGATCAGATCGTCGTTGGGCGCCGGATCGACCAGCGCCGAGGACAGCACCAGCCCGACCGTCGCGGCGATCGTGCCGTCGCTGTCGAACACCGGGGCGGCGATCCCGCCGAGCCCGTTGCCGCGCGCATCGGCCTCGAAATCGACCCCGTGCCGCGCGAGATTGGCGCACAATTTGACGCTGTCGACCGGCTGGCGCTCGAAATAAGCGGTCAGCCGAGCCGCGGGCGATTTGGGCAGTTCGAGCAAGGTGCCGGGCTGGATCACCACCCCGGGCTCGAATTCATTGGGCACCGCGGTCACCACCATCGCGCCGGTGCGCGTCGGCAGCGTCTGCACCGCGGTATGCCCGGTGCGGTCGCGCAGCGTGCGCAGGAACGGCCGCGCCAGTTCGACGATATTGCTGCGATAGATGGCCGCACGCCCGAATTTGAGCAGCTTGCGCCCGAAGACATAGCCGCCGCCATGTTGCGCGCGATCGACCAGCCCGAGCCGGGTCAGCGTCTGCAAATGGCGCGAGACGCGCGCCTTGGTCATCCCGAGATCGCGCGCCAGATCGGTGACGCGCACCGGGCCGAATGAATCGGTAAGGCTGTCGAGGATGCGGACCGTCACTTCGACGCTCTTGACCGAAGCCGGTTGTCCTTCCGCAGTTTCCGTCATCCGTTCCCGATCTTTTCTTTGATTATCGACCCGCGAGACATGGAACCGCGCCGGGGCAGAAGCAAGCAGCCCGCCCCGGCCACGGGGTCAGCTGACGGCCGCGATCGCCTGCGCGACATGCGCCACATTCTGCGGGGTCAGCCCGGCGATGTTGGCGCGGCTCGATCCGGTGATATGGACGTGCCACTCCTCGCGCAGCCGCTTCACCGCATCGCCCGGGATGCCGAGCATCGCGAACATGCCGTGCTGGCCGCCGAGGAAGGAATAGTCGCGGCGGTTGTTGCCATCGAGCAGGCGGACCAGCTCGTGGCGCATGTCGCGGATGCGGTTGCGCATCGTCGCCAGTTCTTCCTCCCATTGCGCGCGCAGCGTCGCATCGCCGAGGATATGCGCGACGATCGCGGCGCCGTGATCGGGCGGCATCGAATAATTGGTGCGCACCACCGGGAGCAGATTGCCCATCGCGCGCTCCGCCGCCGAGGC
>JAFKLV010000501.1 GCA_017304125.1 Sphingomonadales bacterium | reverse complement strand
ATGGCCGTCCCATACGCCGTTGCGACGGCGATGGAAAGCCGCCCGGCACGCAACTTTGCCGCCACCGCGCGCCCGTCCTCGCCCGCCGCGCGCATCGCCGCCAGCGTCGGGCTGTCATGCCGCTTGGCGAGCCGCTCGCCGTCCGCGCCGAGGAGCAGATCGTGGTGATGCCAGGCCGGCACGGGCAGCCCGAGCAGCGCCTGCAACAGCCGGTGGACATGCGTCGCGGCGAACAGGTCGCGCCCGCGCACCACATCGGTCACGCCCTGCGCGGCATCGTCGAGCGTCACTGCGAGATGATAGCTTGCCGGCGCATCCTTGCGCGCCAGCACGACATCCCCGGCCGCGCGCGGATCGGCGGCGATATCGATGCCGTGATCGGTCCAGACGAGCGGCCCGGCGATCGCCGCCGCTGTCTCCATATCGATCCGCCAGCAATGCGGCTCGTCCATCCGCCCCGCCGCGTCGATCCCGCGACAGGTGCCGAGATAGACCGGCTCGGCACCGTGCGGCGCGGCGAGGCTGGCGGCGGCGATCCCGGCGCGCGTGCAGAAACAGGGATAGAGCAGCCCCATCGCGCGCAGCCGATCGAGCGCGACGGCATAATGATCGAGCCGGTGCGACTGGAACATCACCTCCCCGTCCCACTCCAGCCCGAGCCACGCCAGATCGTCGAGGATCGTCGCGACATGCTCGGGCCGGCTGCGCGTGCCGTCGATATCCTCGATCCGCACGATGAAGCGCCCGCCGCGCGCACGCGCGAAATCATGCGACAGGATCGCCGACCACGCATGGCCGAGATGCAGTCGCCCGGTCGGCGAGGGAGCGAAACGCGTGACGGTCACACGCGCCATGTGGGGCGAAGCCGCACGACGGGCAATGGCGCAAAATACGCAAGTCGGTTAGCCATCGTCGCGTCGCCTTCCCCCCGATTCGGCGCATGGGATCGGGAGGGAGACGGGTGTGGGAAGCGATCTGCTCGGATGGCTCGATGCGGCGACACGCGAAATCACCCTCTTCGCGGCGATCGGCTTTCTGATCGGCGGGATCGACGATCTGCTGGTCGATGCGATGTGGCTGGTGCGCCGCCTGCTCCACGGGCGGGACAGCGTGGCGCTCGACGACTTGCCGCGGCCGGCGCGGCCGCGGCGCTTCGCGATCCTCGTGCCGGCGTGGGACGAGAGCGCGGTGATCGGCGCGATGCTGCGCAACACGCTGGCGCGGCTCGATCATCCCGATTTCCTGATCATCGTCGGCTGCTATCCCAACGATCGCGCGACGATCGCCGCCGTGGCGAGGGTCGCCGCGCACGATCGCCGCGTCCGGCTGACGATCGGCCGGCGCCACGGCCCGACCACCAAGGCCGATTGCCTCAACACCTTGTGGCGCGCGCTCGCCGTCGCCGACG
>JAFKLV010000500.1 GCA_017304125.1 Sphingomonadales bacterium | reverse complement strand
CGACCGGATCGGTCGCCGCCAGCATCGCGGTCAGATCCTCGGGGTAGATTTTCTCCGGCCAGGCGGCGATCTCGTCGCGCGCGAACCAGCGCCATTCGGTCATCACGCGGCGTTCGAGCGCGGTGTGGCGCGACGAATCGACCTCGGCGCCGGCGATGTCGATGCGGAACCAGCGTTCGTCCGCCACCACCTCGACCCGCTCGATCGTCAGGAACTCGACCGTGCGCTGCGCGACTTCCGGCCCCGGATCGGTGTCGATCCCGGTTTCCTCGAGCAATTCGCGCCGTGCCGCGGCGGCATAGCTTTCGCCCGGATCGACCGCCCCGCCCGGCGTGCACCAGAACGGCGCGCGCTCGTCGCCCGTGTCGAAGCGGAACAGCAAGGCGCGCCCCGCCGCATCGACCAGCAGGATGCGCGCGGCCGGGCGCTGCGCCCTCATGCGCCCTCGCCGGGGGCGGTGGCGCGGATCGCGAGTGCGTGGATCTTCTCGCGCAGCAATTCGGCCAGCGCGTGGTTGACCAGCCGCTGCCGCTCGACGCGCGACTTGCCGGCGAAGGCGGGGCTTTCCACCACGACGCGGAAATGGCTCTCGCCGGTTCCGTCGTCGCCGAGATGCCCGCGATGCTGCGCGCTTTCGTTGATCACCTCGAGCCGCGTCGGGTTGAGCGTTTCGGTCAGGCGAGTGGTGATTTCCCGTTCGACGGGGCCGGTGGCGATCTGATTCATCGCGCCTATATAACGGGCTTTTGCTGGAAAGGTGGTGGAAAGGGTGGAGCGCAAGGATCGGCCGAACGCGCGGTTCCACGGGCGCATCGCGGGGGATCGTCCCTGCGCGGCGCCGGGCTGTGCCGCGGCGGGCGAATTTCGCGCGCCGCCGCTGGAAGGCCCCGGCGACCGCGGCGAGGGGCCGCCGGCGTTCCGCTGGTTCTGCCTCGATCATGTCCGCGCGTTCAACGCGGTGTATAATTATTTCGAGGGCATGACCGCCGACGAGATCCACGCCGCGCAGCGCCCGATCGCCGGCTGGGAACGCGAATCGCGGCCGTTCGCGCGCGGCGGCGCCGATCAGGGCCCGCGCTGGGCCGATTTCGCCGATCCGCTCGATGCGATCGGCGCGCGCTATGCGCGGACGCCCGGCGCGGCGTCGCCGCGCACGGACGGCAAACCGTTGTCGGGGCAGGATCACGCCAGCCTCAAGGTGCTTGGGCTGGAGCCCGATGCGGACCGCTCGGCGCTGCGCCGGCGCTATTCGGAACTGGTGCGCCGCTACCACCCCGATCGCAACGGCGGCGACCGCAGCCATGAAGGCACGCTGGCCAAGGTGATCGCCGCCTATCAGCAACTCCGCCGCGCGCCGGCCTTCGCCTGAACACCCGTCACCCCGGCCTTGTGCCGGGGTCCACCGGGAGGCA
>JAFKLV010000499.1 GCA_017304125.1 Sphingomonadales bacterium | reverse complement strand
GGCGGGCATCGGCGCGGCCGATGCGGTGGCGGCCGGCGGCACCGGCCGCGTCGTCGCGACATGCTTCGATTTCCCCGCACAACCGGCGAGCGTCACCGCCAGCGCGGCGGTCGAGATGGATATGGCAGCCCATTTCATGGCGCTTTCTCCCCTTTTCGTTGGGGGGATTCCGCCGCAAATTGGTTAACAAAAGGTTATCGATACGACGAAGCGAGCGGGGCGCCCGCGCGCGCTGCCGTCATCACCCCGGCCTTGGGTCGGGGTGACAGGGATTACGCCGCGCGTTTCTCCAGCGCCTGCGCCGCTTCGTCCATCAGCGTGGTGATGATATCGGTGACGGGCTCTTCCTTGCTCACCATCCCGACCGACTGGCCGGCCATCACGCTGCCATGTTCGACGTCGCCGTCGATCACCGCGCGGCGCAGGGCGCCCGCCCAATAATGTTCGATCTGCAGCTGCGCCTCGGCCATCACCACCTGGCCCTCGTCGAGCGCCTGCGCGACTTCGCGTTGTTTCTGGGTGAACAATTCGCCGCCGGCATTCTTGAGCGCACGCACCGGGATCACCGGCAGTCGCGCGTCGATCTGCACCGAAGCGATCGCATCGCGCGCCGAGGCGCGGATGAATGCCTGTTTGAACCTGGGGTGGGCAATACTCTCGGTCGCGCAGACGAACCGCGTGCCGAGCTGGACGCCCGCCGCACCCATATCGAGATAGCCGGCGATCGCCTGTCCGCGCCCGATCCCGCCGGCGATGAACACCGGCACGTCATGCGCGATCTCGGGCAGGATTTCCTGTGCCAGCACGCTGGTCGAAACCGGGCCGATATGGCCGCCGGCCTCCATCCCCTCGATCACCAGCGCGTCGACCCCGGAGCGGATCAGCTTCTTGGCCAGCGCGAGCGTCGGCGCGAAGCAGATGCACTTCGCCCCCGACGCCTTGATCGCCTCGAGGCTGCCCTTGGGCGGCAGCCCGCCGGCGAGCACGACATGCCCGACCCGATGCCGCGCGCAGACCTCGATCAGCGCGGTGAGATCGGGGTGCATGGTGATCAGATTGACCCCGAACGGGCGGTCGGTCAGCGCCTTGGTGCCGGCGATTTCGGCATCGAGCAAATCGGGCGTCATCGCGCCGCACGCGATCACCCCGAAGCCGCCAGCATTGGAAATCGCCGCGACCAGATGGCGTTCGGATACCCAGGACATCGCGCCGCCGAGGATCGCGACCTCCGACCCGAGGAAGGCCGCGCCGCGCGCCATGCGGCGCTGGAGGCGCTCGGCGCCGATGGAATTCGTCGTCATGCGCGTGCCCTAGCGTCGGTGTGGGGCTTCCGGCAAGCGGGCGAAGCGATCATGCGCGAGATATGATCCGTTCGCCCTGAGCTTGTCGAAGGGCGGCCCGAACTCACGGGTAGCAGGACG
>JAFKLV010000498.1 GCA_017304125.1 Sphingomonadales bacterium | reverse complement strand
ACCGGATTGAGGATCACGATCACCCCGGCCCCCGCCTCGCCGATCGCGGCCATCGCGCGGTGAAGCAAGGTCGCGCGGTCGCCCATCTCGGCGAGCATGTCGGTGAACACCGAGAAAGCGTGCATCCGCACCAACGTCGGCTCGCCGGGAACAATCCGCCCCTTCACCAGCACCAGATTTTCGCTGTGCTCGACCTTGTTGGAATAGGTCTTGGCAATCCAGTCACCGCCGAAATTGCTCGTCACCTTGGTTTCCGCGACGCATTCGACGAGATGATCGTGGCGCCGGCGATAGGCGATCAGGTCGCGGATCGTGCCGATCTTGAGATTGTGGAGCTGGGCGAAGGCGACGAGATCGTCCATCCGCGCCATCGTCCCGTCGTCCTTCATGATCTCGCAGATCACCCCCGACGGATTGAGCCCGGCGAGCCGCGCGATATCGACCGCCGCCTCGGTATGCCCGGCGCGCACCAGCACCCCGCCCTCGCGCGCGACGAGCGGGAAGACATGACCGGGGGTGACGATTTCGTCTTTGCCCTTGGCAGCATCGATCGCCACCGCGATCGTGCGCGCGCGGTCCGCGGCGGAAATGCCGGTGGTCACGCCGTCGCGCGCCTCGATCGAGACGGTGAAGGCGGTCTCGTGCCGCGTGCCGTTGTTGCGGCTCATCAGGTCGAGCCCGAGCTGGTCGACGCGCGCCTTGGCCATGGCGAGGCAGATCAGCCCGCGCCCGTGCCTGGCCATGAAGTTGACCGCATCGGGGGTCGCCATTTGCGCCGGGATGACCAGATCGCCCTCATTCTCGCGATCCTCGTCATCGACGAGGATGAACATCCGGCCGTTCTTCGCCTCGTCGATCAATTCCTCCGGGCTGGAGAGAAAAGCATGGCGGATGCGGCCGAGCTGGGATTCCTGCGTCATGGCCGGTTTATAGCCGGTTTCGCGCGATCCCGCTTCGTCCATTTGGAGGGTAAATGCGGACAACGACGCCGGCGGGCATCCCCCGCCGGCGCCGCATCGCCTCACCCCGCGGTCGGCGTGGCGCTGCACTCGCCGATGCGCTTGGCGCTCATCTTGGTATGCGTCGTGCTGCTCATCCCGCCCGGCATGCCGGAGACGGTCGCAGTGGATTCAGACGCCATCTCGGTCGGCGAGAAGGTGCCCTTGTTGCTGCCCTCGACCTTCATCCCATTGGGCATCGTGCAATGCATCTGGGTGCTGATCTTGCCGTCGCTCATGTCGAACTTGTCGAAGACGCAATTCTTCTTGAAGTCCGCCTGCCCGCTGGCAAACATATTCTCGGGCTTTTCGACCTGCTCTTTGGTCAGACAGATCTTGTTGGTGACCGGCGGCATCTTAGGCTGCGCGGGCATACCGGCCGGGGCGCCCTTGATCTCCTGGCTGACCATCTCGACGGTCATGTCCCACTCGCCGGGTTGCAGCCT
>JAFKLV010000497.1 GCA_017304125.1 Sphingomonadales bacterium | reverse complement strand
CCGAGCAACCTGGTGCGCGCACGCCGTCACGGCTTCCGTTCGCGGATGGCCACGGTGGGCGGCCGTGCGGTGATCCGGGCGCGTCGTGCGCGCGGTCGCAAGAAGCTGTCGGCCTGACGTCGCGGCCGCTGGCGCGGCTCACCAGACGATCCGAATTTCTTGCTGCCAACGCCGGGCGTCGCATGCCGATGCCCGGCTTTGTCTTGCTTGTCCGCCCGCGGGGCGACGACGACGAGACGATGCGCGTCGGCTTCACCGTCACCAAGAAGATCGGCAATGCGGTGGTACGCAACCGCATGAAGCGCCGGCTGCGCGCGCTCGCGCGCGAGCTGCTGCCGGAAGGCGGCATCGGCGGCGCGGATCATGTGCTGATCGGGCGGCAGGGCGGGATCGAGCGCCCCTTCTCAACCTTGCGTGACGAGCTGGCCAAGGCCTTGGCCAAGGCGCAGCGGCGATGATCGCACGCCTGCTGATCCTCGTCGCGCGCGCGTGGCAGATCGGACCGTCGGCAGTGATGCCGCCGACCTGTCGCTATCAACCTTCGTGTTCGGCCTATGCAATTGAGGCGCTTCGCCGCTATGGAGCGGCGCGCGGAAGCTGGCTTGCGGCGAAGCGCATCGCACGCTGCCATCCGTGGGGCGGGCATGGCTATGACCCCGTCCCGTAAACTCTGGCGGCCGTAAACAGGATCTGACGTGACCGAAGACAACAAGAATTTCGTGCTGTTCGCGGTGGTTGCGGCGCTGATCCTGTTCGGCTGGCCGCTGATCCAGAACCGCTTCTTCCCGGCGGCCAACCCGCCGGTGACGAAGATCGAGGGCGGCAAGACCGAAATCGTCCAGGGCAAGGGCGCGGCGACCGCCGACGCGCCGGGCGCGATCCGCGACCGCAACCTCGTGATCGGCGAATCCCCGCGGGTGAAGATCGATACGCCCACGCTGCAGGGCTCGATCAACCTGAAGGGCGCGCGGATCGACGATCTGGTGCTCCGGAACTACAAGGAAACGATCGCCAAGGATTCGGCCTCGGTCCGCCTGCTGTCGCCGGCCGGCACCACCGACGCCTATTTCGCCGCGTTCGGCTGGCGTGACGACGGCCTCGCGCCGCCCGCCGCCGATACCGTGTGGACCGCCTCGTCGCAGGTGCTCGCGCCGGGCAAGCCGGTGACGCTCAGCGCCGCCAATGCCAAGGGCCAGCGCTTCCAGATCGAGCTCGCGGTCGACAAGGATTATATGTTCACCGTCAAGCAGACGGTGGCGAACGGCGGGCAGTCGCCCGTGCCGGTGGCGACCTATGGCCTCGTCAACCGCGCCGGCATCTCGAAGGATCCCGATAGCTGGTCGATCCACGCCGGGCCGATGTCGGTCAACAATGGCGGTGCGCATTACACGCCCAATTTCAAGGACGTGGACGCCGGACCGCAGAAGTTCACGACCACCGGCGGCTGG
>JAFKLV010000496.1 GCA_017304125.1 Sphingomonadales bacterium | reverse complement strand
GGCCCGGCGCGCGGGGCGATATCGCCCTGCCGGATCGCCACCCGCGCGACCGCAGCATAACCGAAGAAGCGGTTCACCCGCTCGATGATCTCCGGGGTGATATGGCTCAGCATCGCGGCATGCGCGCCGCGCACGGTGAGCGTCAGCACCCCGTCCTGCTTCTTGCCCTGCGGAAAGCGGATCGATTCGGGGACGGAGGCGCGCGCCAGCTTCTCGCCTACGATCTCCGGCCAGCGCGTCACGATCGACGACTGGATGAAGCCGAATTTGCGGAACGCGGCCGCGCCGACCGCCGGCAAAAGCTCGGCGACCTGTCGGGCGCGATTCTGCCGCACGGGCTCTGGCTGGGGGGCGCGAGGGCGCTTGCTCATTCGCCGCCTCATGCCATAGCCGGGGCGTGGACGCCAAGCATTCGATCGCACCCGATTTGCTCAAATGGTATGACGCGCATCGCCGCGATCTGCCGTGGCGCGCGCCGCCGGGGGTGCGCGCCGATCCCTATCGCGTGTGGCTCTCCGAGGTGATGCTCCAGCAGACCACCGTGGCGACCGTCTCCCCGCGCTTCGCCGAATGGGTGGCGCGCTGGCCCGATATCACCAGCCTTGCCGCCGCCGACGAGGCCGAGGTGATGGCCGCCTGGGCGGGGCTCGGTTACTACGCCCGGGCGCGCAATCTGGTGAAGGCGGCCAAGGTGGTGGCGGCCGAACACGGCGGGCGGCTGCCGGACGACGAGGCGGCGCTGCGCGCGCTGCCGGGGCTCGGCGATTATACCGCCGCCGCGGTCGCGGCGATCGCCTTCGGGCGGCGTGCGGTGGTGATTGACGGCAATGTCGAGCGAGTCGTTGCGCGTTTGTTCGCCGCTGCCGGCAAACCCGCGGTCCGCGCCGCCGCCGAGACGATCACGCCGGACGCCCGCGCCGGCGATTTTGCGCAGGCGATGATGGATCTCGGCGCGACGATCTGCACCCCGCGCAATCCGCGCTGCATGCTCTGCCCGCTGGCCGCGGCCTGCGATGCGCGCGCGACGGGGACGCAGGAGCGCTTCCCGGTGAAGCCCGCGAAGAAGCCGCGTCCGCAGCGCTACGGGACGATCTTCTGGCTCGAGCGTGACGGCGAGGTGCTGCTCGTCCGCCGCCCGGCGCGCGGGCTGCTCGGCGGGATGCGCGCCTTGCCGACCGGGCCGTGGGGCGAGGCGCGGCCGGCGCTGGCGGACGCGCCGGCAGATGCCGACTGGCGCTTGCGTAATGCGACGGTCAGCCATGTTTTCACGCACTTTGCGCTCGAACTCGCGCTTGCCGTGGCCCGCTGGGACGCGCAGACAATTCCGGTGGCTGGAGAATGGTGGCCGGTGCGCGAGATCGATTCGGCAGGCCTGCCGACCGTCGTCGCCAAGGCTGCCGCGGCAATAAGAGGGGAATGATGCGCGCACTTCATCTGACCGGTGGCGCCGTGGC
>JAFKLV010000495.1 GCA_017304125.1 Sphingomonadales bacterium | reverse complement strand
ACATTGCCGAACGTATCGACCAGCCGGTCGACATCGAAATAGCGCGGGTCGGACCAGGCGCTGAACAGGTCCATCCGGGTAAAATCGATCGGGGTGGTGAAGGTGACGAGATTGGTCAGCCCTTGCCCCGGATGCAGCGCGGCATAAAGCAGGGACAGGACCCCGCCGAAGCAATAACCCACCATGCTGACATCAGGCTCGCCCGTCTCCTGCTTGACCCGCGCGACGGCTGCGGGGAGGAAATCGAGCACATAGCTTTCCAGCGTCAGCGAACGTTCGTGGCTGCGCGGCGCTTCCCATTCGAGCATGAATACGTCGAACCCGGCGCGGAGCAGGAATTCGACCAGGCTCTGCCCCGGCACCATATCGAAGATGAAACCGCGGTTGGTGGTGGCCATCACCAGCAGGATCGGCACGCGATAGACCTCATCGGTCATCGGGTGATAATGGTTGAGCCGCATCGGCCCGCGCTCGATCAGCACGTCCCGGGGGGTCGCACCGACCACCGGGGCAGGGGAGGTGAAGTAATTCAGCCCCTTGATATTCCGCGCCATCATCCGTTCGAATTCGCCCTGAGCGGCCGAGATCGGATCGATCGTCGCGGTTTGCTGCATCAGCTTGCCTTGCTTGGTGGTTTACGGCTGCGGCTGGGGCGCGGCTTGGCCGGATCGGGCCCGCCGCTGCCCAGCTTCGCCTCGATCCGGGCGAGCGTCGCCTCGATCCCCGCGACGCGGCGCGCGAGATCGTCGAGATCGGCACGACTGGGCAAATTGGCGGCGGCGAGCGCGCGCTCCATCATCTGATGCGTATTCGCCTGCATATTGGCGCTGGCTGCCGTCGCCGCGCTCATGCCGCGCACGAATTCTTCGCTCTTCAGCGCATCACCGCCGAAGTTGTTCACGGCCTTTTCCCAATGACCCAGCATATCGCGAAAGAAAGCAGCCGGATCGGAAGGGTTGGTCGTCATTGCAATAGGGAGACTTTCACGGCGCGTCGCACCGGTCAAGGGGTCATTGCTGCGGGTTTTGTTGCGCAACAGGTGCTGGACCACCCACATCAGCCTCGATGAGCGAGTCTCCACCGAGCGTCCGGTAGAGCGTGACGAGGTTGGTCGCGCGGCTCAGCCGGGTCTGCACCAGCGAGCGTTGCGCGCTGTACAGCGAGCGCTGGGCGATCAGGCTGGCGAGGAAGGTATCGATCCCGCCGCGATAGCGCGCGTCGCTCAGCTGGTAATTGTCGAGCGCGGCATCATTGTTACGTTGATCGGCGGCGAGCTGGTCGCCGATCGTGCCACGCCGCGCGAGCGCGTCGGATACTTCGCGGAACGCGGTCTGGATCGCTTTTTCATAGCCGGCGAGCGCGGCGTCGCGCTGCGCCTCGGACTGGGCGACGCCTGCCTGAGCCGCACCGGCGTTGAAGATCGAATAGCGCACGCCGGGCGAGGCCGAATAGTT
>JAFKLV010000494.1 GCA_017304125.1 Sphingomonadales bacterium | reverse complement strand
AAAACCGGTGAAGCTGGTCGCCCAGCGCCCAAAGGCTTCAGACGCGATCACCCATCGCGCCAAGGCGCGGCATCACGCGGATATAGACGAGCGAGGCGACCAGCTCGACCAGCGTCTGGGTGACGATCACGGCGGGCAGCAGCGGGATCGCGCCGGGCACCGCAAGCGCCAATGGCAGCACCACTAGCGAGTTGCGCGTGGCTCCGCTGAACGCCACCGCCCGCCCGGCCGCCGCGTCGAGCCGGCTAACACGAGCCACGGTCCAGCCCACCAGAGGCGCGATTGCGGCGAACACGATGTAGAGCGGCACCACCCCGATGACCGCTGTCAGCGCTGGACCGAGTTGCGGCACGACGGCGGCAATCACGATGAACAGCACGGCCGCCGTCGCCGGCACGGGGAGGATACCGAGGATTCCGGTCGCGCGAGCGCCGGCAGAACTGCGGCTTGCCCAGATCTGACATAGCACCGCCAGGGCTAGCGGGATGGCGATCAGCCAGACGAAGGCGTGTAGGAATGGCTCTGCATGGACGAGCCGGGCAGCGTCCATGCCCAGCAACAAGCCCAGCCAAAGCGGCAGCAGCAGCATCTGCGCGATCAGCAGCACCGGAGTCGCCGCTAGCAACAAACGAGCATCTGCGCGCCCGAGATGCGAGAAGGTGACGACATAGTCGATGCAGGGGCACAGCAGCACCAGCAGCACCCCCAGACGGATGAGCGGGTCGGGTGGCGCGAACTGGATGATGACCGCGACCAGAACGGGCACGGCGATAAAGTTCACGGCTAGCAGCGCGCCGAAGAAGCGTCCGTTGCGAAACGCCTTCTGGAGCGACGCCATCGGCACCTGCAGGAAGGTGACGAACAGCATCAAGGCCAGCGCCGGGTTGATCGCCGGTTCCAGCCGTTCCGTGCCGCTGATCAGCATCGCGACGATCGCAGCGATTCCGACGGCGGCGAAGTAAATGAGAACCTGCCGGCTCTCTAGCCGGTCGCGTAGCTCGCCGATCGTCATGCGCGGGCAGTCTCAGCCGCGGTCCCGCAGCACGAACGGGGTCCGGCGGGGCTGCCCATGGACAGATCGTCAAGGATAACGCAGTCGGGGCCGGGTCCGCCGACGCACTTTTCGTCGCAAGTCGCCACGAACGCGGCGATGCTTTTCTCGAGTGCCTTGAGTTCATGCAGCTTCGCGCGAACGTCCACAAGGTGGGTTTGTGCGATGTCGCGGGCTTCCATGCACGAACGCGAACGGTCCTGAACGAGCGATGCGAGCGTTCGGACCTGCTCGATCGAGAATCCGAACTCGCGGCAGCGGCGGATGAATGTCAGCCGTCCGACATCTTCATCGCTGTATCGCCTCTGATTCCCGTCCTGGCGGTCAGGACGTCGCAGCAAGCCGATCTGCTCATAATAGCGAATTGTCTGTGTATTCTTATGGGTGCGCTCGGCAAGAGCACCG
>JAFKLV010000493.1 GCA_017304125.1 Sphingomonadales bacterium | reverse complement strand
TCCGAACCTTTCAAGCGATGACGCGAAGAGGTCGCGCCGCGAAAGGTTATCCCTCGCACAGAACGGTTAATGTTTCGGTCGTTTTCGCCGAAAGATCACGTAAATTGCACCACTCCCGCCATGCCGCGGATGGGCGTTGCGGATGGCAGCAATATCAGCGGCGTGGCGCGATGCGGCAATCCAGTCCGCCACGGCGGCGCGGATCGCACCGCGCGCATGCGGGCGCTCGCTTTCGGGGCGCGGCGGCTTTCCCGTCACCAGCAACAGGACGCGATCGCCGCGCGCGATCGCGCGCTCCAGCCCGGCATCGAGCATCGCATGCGCCGAACGGAGCGTGTGGCCGTGGAGGTCGAGCGTCGCATCGGGCTGGATCGCGCCGCGGGTGATCTGGCGATCCCAGCTGCCGTCGAGCGTCGCCGCGCTCGCCGGCGGCGCGGCCGGCGCGCGCGGAGCCGGTGCGGCACGCGTCGGCGGCGGCGTCGCGACGCGGCGCTTGCCCGAAACCGGTGCGGGATCGGGCTCCGGCGCGGGTTTCGCCTTTAGCTTGGGGTGGAGCGGGCGGACGCTGGCCTTGACCCGCGCCCATAATGCCGCCTCCTCAGCGTCGAGACGACGACGGCCCGGCATTGCTCACCCCGCGCTGCACCCGATCGAGCGTCCCCACCGGGAGCAGCAGGAACGCGGTGCCGCGTGCGCTCATCCCCCCGGCGATCGCCCGCGCGTCATTGCCGACGCCCCAAAAAGTATCGAAACGATTGGCGCCCTTGATCGCGCCGCCGGTGTCCTGCGCCACCCACAGCCCGGTGGCATCGGTGCGGTCCATCGACAGGAACACCGGCGCCCCGAGCGGGATGAAACGCGGATCGGCCGCCACCGTCGCGCCGCCCGCCACCGGCAGCCCGAGCGCGCCGACCGGCGGCCCGTCGAGCACGCGGAAGAAGACGAAACTCTTGTTCTCGCGCATGATCGCTCGGCCCTTTTCGGGATTGGCGTGGAGCCACTGGACGATGCCCTGCATCGACAGCTGGCCGGGGCCGAGCAGCCCGCGCTGGCGCATCAGCGCGCCGATCCCGGTGTAATCGCGGCCGTTCTGCGAATCATAACCGATGCGCAGCTCGCGACCGTCGGGCATCCGGACGAACCCCGATCCCTGCACCTGGAGGAAGAAGAACTCGACCGGATCGACCGCATAGCCCAGCACGCGCGCCCGGCCCTGCAGCACGCCCTGCTCGATCGCGGTGCGATCGTAATAAGGCACCAATTTGCTGCCATCGACCCGCCCGCGGACACTCTTGCCCTTCAGCGCGTCGGAGAATTGGCCGAGATCGACGTCGACCAGATCGTCAGGCCGCGCATAGATTGGCGCATAGCCGTCGCGATAGCTCGGCGAACCGGCGATTTCGGGGATGTAATAGCCGGTGGCATAAGCGCGGCCGTCGCCGACCTGCGCGGTTTCGAACC
>JAFKLV010000256.1 GCA_017304125.1 Sphingomonadales bacterium | reverse complement strand
ATCCGTGCCCGGAGATTTCGGCGCTGGCCGAACATCCCAGCGCGCGCGCGGTGGCGCGTTATCAGGACGCGTTGGGCGTGCCGCTGGTCGAGGTCGGCCCGCTGCTGCGGGTGACCGGGGACCGGCTGCATCGCATCGTCACCGATCACGGCGGGCAGGTGCTGACCGGGCATGAGGTGACCGCGATCCGCCGCGACGACGATGGCCTGTGGCGCGTGCGCGTGCGCGAACTGGCGACCGATGCCGAGCATGAGCAGGTGGCGCGCAACGTGGTGATCGCGACCGGCGGTCACCAGCCGCACGACCGGCTGGCGGGGCAGCAGGTCGCCGGCGCGCCGCTGGCCGCGCTTGCGCCGCACCGGCTGATGCAGTCAGACGATGTGCTGACGGTCGGCGGGTTCGAGAAGGTTGCGGACCGGCTGCGCGACATCCGCTCGCCGCGCATCGCGGTGATCGGCGGGTCGACCAGCGCGCTGACCACGATCGCCTTGCTGCTCAAGGGCCAGCCGGCATTGCCGCTGGGAGTGGGGGCGATCACGCTGCTGCATCGTCGCCCGCTGCGCCCCTTCTATCATTCGGTCGAGGCGGCGGCGGCCGAGGGGTTCGACGATTTCGGGCCGGACGATATCTGCCCGGTGTCGGGCTTCGTCTATCGCCTCGCCGGCTTCCGGCTGGAGGCGCGCGAACTGGTGCTGCGCATGTTGCGGGTCGATGCGCGCGAGCCCGATCCGCGCGTCGCGCTGCATCGCATCGGTGACGACGAAACCCGCGCGCGCGACCTGATCGCGGGCGCCGATCTGGTGATCGCCGCGCTCGGCTATCGCCCGCGGGCGCTGCCGGTCGAGCGCGCCGACGGCATGCCGCTCCGGCTGGCGGCGGACGAGGGCGCGGCCATGGTCGATCGCCATTGCCGCGTGCTCGACGCGAGCGGCGCGGCGGTGCCGGGGCTTTACGGCATCGGGCTTGCAGCGGGCTTCGTGCCGTGGGGCAAATTGGGCGGCGAGGCGAGCTTCGTCGGACAGGCCAATGGGCTGTGGCTGTGGCAGAATGACGTGGGCATGATGATCGTCGATCAGTTGCTCGCATCGCGGGAGCGGCGCGCGGCGTGAGTTTGCCGGCCGTCCCTCCTCCCACGGTCAGCGTGATCATGCCGGCGTATAATGGCGCCGCACTAATCGGCGAGACGCTGGACAGCCTCGCCGCGCAGACATTGGGCGATTTCGAGGCGATCGTGGTCGACGATCGCTCGACCGACGATACGCTCGCGCTGCTGCAGGCCTGGCCCGATCCGCGCGTCCGCGTCATCGCGCTGGCCGAGAATGGCGGGCCGGTGCGCGCGCGCAATCGCGCCTTCGCCGAGGCGCGGGGGCGCTATATCGCCGCGCTCGATCAGGACGATCTGTGCCGCCCCGATCGCTTCGCGCGGCAGGTGGCGTGGCTGGAGGCCCATCCCGATGTCGCGCTGGTCGGCAGCGATACCGGGATGCTGTCGAACGGGGTGATCCGCCCCGCGACGCGCCATGCGGCGCACAGCACGCCGCGCCTCGTCGAATGGCTGCTCCGGATCGAAAATCCGCTGGTCTGGTCGTCGGTGATGATCCGCGCCGATGTCGCGCGGCGGCTGGAGCCGTTCACCCGCCCCGAATTGCTCTATGCCGAGGATTTCGACCTCTATCACCGCATCGTCCGCAGCGGCGGCGGCGTCGCGCGGATCGATGCCGATCTGTTGGTCTATCGCCAGCATGAGGGCGGCGCCTCGCAGCGTTATACGACGATGATGGAGGCCAGCGCGGGGCGCGTGCTGGCGGAAAGCTATGCCGATATTCTGGGCGATGCCGCGGACGAGGCGGCGACGTTGGTCGTCCGCCACCTGATGGCGCGCGACGCGCCGCCCGATCGCGCGACATTGCGGCGGCTGGGCGAGGTGCTGGTCGCGCTACAGAGCGATTTCCTCGCGCGGCACGCCTGCGATCCGCACGACCGGCGGCTGATCCGCTGGGAGACCGCGCGGCGCTGGGCGGCGGTGGCGCGCGCCGGGCTGCGATCGGGCACGCTGTCGATCAGCGATGCGCTGCGCACCCGCCCGCAGCATCTCGGGCTGGGCTATGCCGGGTTCGAGGAACTGATCGTCTCGCGGCTGGTCGGCCTCGGCCGTCAGACCGCGCGCACCTCGGTCACTTCGGGAACGTAATAGCGCAGCAGCTGCTCGATCCCGTTCTTGAGCGTCGCGGTGGAGGAGGAGCAGCCCGAGCAGGCGCCCTGCATCTTGAGATACACTTTCCCCTTGTCGAACCCGCGATAGATGATGTCGCCGCCGTCATTGGCGACCGCGGGGCGGACGCGGGTGTCGATCAGTTCCTTGATCTGCGCGACGATCTCGGCGTCGGCCGGATCGTCGGCAATGTCTTCCTCGACCGGGGGAACCGAGAAATCGGCCGAGCCGCCGCGGAACAGCGGCATCTGCGCGGTGAAATGATCGAGCAGGATCGCGAGCACATCGGGCTTCAGCCCGTGCCACTCGACGCCCGGCGCCGCGGTGACCGAAACGAAATCGCGCCCGAAGAACACCCCCGTCACGTCGCCGAGCCCGAACAGGGCGGCGGCGAGCGGCGAGGCTTCGGCTTCCTCGGGCGAGGCGAAGTCGCGCGTGCCCTGGTCCATCACGGTGCGGCCGGGCAGGAACTTCAGCGTGGCCGGATTGGGGGTGGCTTCGGTTTCGATCAGCATGGCGCCCATGTGGCGACCGCGAGGCCGCGGATCAAGTTGTGATCGCGTCGGTTCGCGATCAAACGTCGAGTTGTTTCACCGCCGCGTTCCACGTCTGGATATTGTCGCGCGCCTCCTGGACGAAGGCGGAGCGGCGGACGATCGAGAGGAAACGGTCCGCGATCCATTTGCCGGGATTGCGCAGCGGCCGTTCGAACTGGATCAGCAGCACGACGCGGGTGCCGTCGGTGTCGTTCCACACCTCATGCTGATAGGTGTCGTCGAACACCAGCGTCTCGCCCTCGGCCCAGCGCACGATGCGATCGCGCACGCGCATCCTGACGTCGCCGTTGCGCGGCACGACCAGCCCGAGGTGGCAGGTGACCAGCCCCTTGGTCACCCCGCGGTGATCGGGAATGTGCGTGCCCGGCGCGAGGATCGAGAAGAATGCCGAATTGAGCCCCGGAATCCGCTCGACCAGCGCTGCGGTGGCCGGGCAGCGATCGGCATTTTCGTCGATGCGATAGCCATAGCCCCACAGGAAGAACGAGCGCCATTTGTCGACCTCGGCGATCGAGCGGTGATCGGGGGAGATGGTCGACAGGCTCGGGGCGGCATTGCGGCGCAGCGCGACCGCCACCGCTTCGTCGCGGATCGCCTGCCAATTCTCGCGCAGCACCTGCGTCCAGGGAAAATCGCGCACGTCGAGCACCGGCTCGTTGGAGACGAGCGAGGAGGACGCGATCATCCGGTCGAAGAAGCCGCGCAGATGCTTGCCGATCGAGATGATCAGCGGGCGCCCCCGCGCCACTTGCATCGCGCTGCCCGGAGTCGGCGCGCCCGAGATGATCGTCAGATCGGGCACCATCAGCGGCTCGGCGGCGGCCGCTTTGCCCGAATTGTGCCTCATTCGGAGCGGGGAGGGCAGCGTGTCGGGGGTCACGTCTGTTTCGTCCAGTCCTTGCGCCGGCAATTATGTCGTGCCGGCCGGTAATACACGAACGTCACGATTGCAGGACCATGACGGTTTCATGAACGGGGCTAATCCTGATTCGGGTCGAAAACATGGCGCTGAGGGGGTAAAATCCCGCACCGCTCGCACAGCGTTGCCGTTCGGCGCGCGCGTCCGTACAAGCTTCGCCCATGTCGTTCTTTCTGCGTGCGGTGGCGGCGCCTCTGGCCGCCCTTTCCCTGCTTGCCAATGCCGCCGTCCCGGCGCCCCCCGCGCCCAAGCGCAAGGTCGCCGCGCAGCCGGCGGCGCCCGCGGTTACGGTCGATACGCGGCCGTGGCTGTTCGAACGATCGGATATCCCGCCTGACCCGGAATGGCATTTCGGGAAGCTTTCCACCGGGTTGCGCTATGCCGTGCGCAAGAATGGTGTGCCCCCGGGACAGGTCGCGGTGCGCGTGCGGATCGACGCCGGCTCGCTCAACGAGCGCGATTCCGAACAGGGCTATGCCCATCTCATCGAACATCTGTCGTTCCGTGGCTCGAAATATGTGCCCGACGGCGAGGCCAAGCGCGTGTGGCAGCGCTTCGGCGCGACCTTTGGTTCCGATTCCAACGCGCAAACCACCGCGACGCAGACGGTCTACAAGCTCGATCTGCCCGGCGCGACGCAGGATTCGCTCGACGAGAGCCTCAAGATCTTCGCCGGGATGATGGCCGAGCCGGCGATCAACGAACGCGGGCTGGCGGCCGAGCGCCCCGCGGTGCTGGCCGAGCAGCGCGAAGCGCCGGGGCCGCAGGTGCGCTGGTCGGATGCGATCCGCGGGCTGTTCTTCGCGCATCAGCCGCTCGCCGATCGCTCGCCGATCGGCAACATCAAGACGCTGATGGCGGCGACCCCGGCCTCGATCAAGGCGTTCCATGATCTGTGGTATCGCCCGGCGCGGACGGTGGTGATCATCTCCGGCGATATCGATCCCGAAGTCGCCGCGAAGCTGGTGGTGAAGAATTTCGGCGGCTGGCACGGCAAGGGGGCGGACCCGGCGGACCCCGATTTCGGCAAGCCCGATCCGAGCGCGCCCGAAACCGCCACGATCGCCGAGCCGGCGCTGCCGCCGATCGTCGCGATGGCGACGCTGCGCCCGTGGATCGCGCGCGACGATACGATCATCTTCAACCAGAAGCGCTTCATCGACTTCATCGCGGTGCGGGTGATCAACCGGCGGCTCGAGACGCGCGCCCGCGCCGGGGGCAGCTTCCTGCAGGCGACCGTCAGCCTCGACGACATGTCGCGATCGGCCAACGGCACCTTCACCAACATCCTGCCGCTCGGTGACGACTGGCGCGCCGCGCTGCTCGACGTGCGCGCGGTGATCGCCGATGCGCGGGCGCACCCGCCGACGCAGGCGGAGATCGAGCGCGAATATGCCGAATTCGATGCCGCGATGCGCAACGATGTCGGCACCGCGCGGGTCGAGGCGGGGGCGAAGCAGGCCGACGACATGGTCGGCGCGCTCGATATCCGCGAGACCGTGGCGGGGCCGCAGACCTCCTACGACATATTGAAGCACGCGCACGACAAGGGGATGTTCACCCCCGAGAGCGTGCTCGAGGCGACCAATCGCATCTTCACCGGGGTTACCCGCGCGCTGGTCAACACCCGCACCGCCGACGGCGCGACCCCGGCCGCGGTGGCCGCGGCGCTGAAGGAGGACGTGTCGCACCTGTTCGGCGCGCGCAAGGCGCAGGGCGATGTCGATTTCTCGCGGCTGCCCAAGCTGGGCAAGCCGGGCAAGGTCGAGACGCGCGAGCCGGTCGGCGATCCGGGGATCGAGAAGATCGTCTTCAAGAATGGCGTGCGGATGCTGCTCTACGCCAATGCCTCGGAGACCGGGCGCGTCTATCTGCGCGTTCGCTTCGGGCGCGGTTACGCGACGATGCCGGCCAAGCTGCCGACCCCGGCCTGGGCCGGGGATATGGCGCTGGTGCCGGGCGGGATCGGCGATCTCGATCAGGGCGATCTCGACGCGCTGACCAGTGGCCGCCGGATTGGCATGGATCTCGACATCACCGACGATGCCTTCGTGTTCAACGCGATGACCACGCCGGGCGATTATGCCGACAATCTGCTGCTGATGGCCGAGAAACTGGCCTATCCGCGCTGGGATGCGGCGCCGGTGATGCGCGCGCGGGCGGCGATGCTGGCGGGCTATCCGGGGCTCGATTCCTCGCCCGACGGCGTGCTCAGCCGCGATCTGGAACGGCGCATCCGCGACGGCGACGTGCGGTGGGGCACCCCGGCCAAGGCCGAGGTGGAGGCGCTGACCCCGGAGAAGTTCCGCGCCTTCTGGCAGCCGATCCTCGCCAAGGGGCCGATCGAGGTCGACGTGTTCGGCGACGTGAAGGCCGATGAGGCGATCGCGGCGGTGGCGCGCACCTTTGGCGCGCTCAAGAAGCGCAGGTCGGATGACGCGCCGGTCGTGCCGGTCGGCTTCCCGGCGCATGTCGCCCAGCCGGTGGTGCTGACCCATGGCGGGCCGGAGACGCAGGCGGCGGCGGTGATCGCCTGGCCGACCGCAGGCGGCGCGGCGGGCCATGCCGAGATGCGGCGGCTCGACATCCTCGCCTCGGTGTTCGCGGATCGGCTGTTCGATCGGCTGCGCTCGGTCGCGGGGGCAAGCTACAGCCCCTCGGCGCAGAGCCAGTGGCCGCTCGGCATGGCGACCGGCGGGCGGATCATCGCGCTGGGGCAGGTGCAGCCGGACAAGGTCGACCTGTTCTTCAAGTTGAGCCGCGAGATCGCCGCCGAACTGGTCGCCAAGCCGGTCGATGCCGACGAACTGCGCCGCACGGTCGTGCCGACGCTGCAATATCTGGCGCGCGCCTCGTCGGGGAACCAGTTCTGGCTGATCCAGTCGAGCGGCGGGGCCTATGATCCGGCGCGGATCGAGGCGATCCAGACGATGGTCGACGATCTCGCCAGCATCACCCCGCAGACGCTGCAGGCGACCGCCGCGAAATATCTGCAGCCGGACAAGGACTGGACCCTCGCGGTGGTGCCGCGCAAGCCGGGCGAGGCGCCGCCCGTCGCGGGGAAGTAACAGGGCCCTCCCGCCACCCCGGCTCAAGACCGGGGAGGCGGGTACATTTTAGCGGTACAGCGCCTCGAGCCGCTCGCCGTAGACCTGCTTCAGCACATGGCGGCGGATCTTCAGGCTCGGGGTGAGCTGTTCGTTCTCGATCGAGAAGGGCTCGTCGGCGAAGATGAAGCGCCGCACGCGTTCGGTCACCGACAGATCCTTGTTGGTGCGATCGACCGCCGCCGACAGCGCGGCGCGATAGGCGGCATTGTCGGCCAGTGCGGTGCGATCATAGGGCACGCCATTCGCCGCGCACCATTCCTGGGTCCATTCGGGATCGGGGACGATCAGCGCGACCATATGCGGCTTGCGATCGCCGGCGATCATCGCCTGCATGATCTCGGGCTGGAGCGTCAACAGCCCTTCGACCTTCTGCGGGGCGACATTCTCGCCCTTGTCGTTGATGATCAGATCCTTCTTGCGATCGGTGATCTTGATCCGCCCGCGCTCGTCGATCTCGCCGATGTCGCCGGTGTGGAGCCAGCCGTCGCTCAATACGCGCGCGGTTTCGGCCTCGTTGCGCCAATAGCCGTGCATCACCAGCTCGCCGCGCACCAGAATTTCGCCGTCCTCGGCGATGCGCACCTCGGTATTGACGAGCGGCGGGCCGACGGTATCCATCTTGAGCCCCGCCGCCGGGCGGTTGCACGAGACGACCGGCGCGGCCTCGGTCTGGCCATAGCCCTGCAGGAACGTCACGCCGAGCGACTGGAAGAACACCCCGACCTCGGGGGTGAGCGGCGCGCCGCCCGAGACCATCGCCTTCATCCGCCCGCCGAACTTCTTGGCGATGCGCGGCTTGAACAGGGTATCGACCAGCAGCCCCTTGGGCCGGTCGCTCAGCTTGAGCCGCCCCTCGTAGCGCTTGGTGCCGATGTCGAGCGCCATGCCGAGCAATTTCTCGCCCATTCCGCCCTGTTTGGCGATCGCCTTGCTGATCCGGGTGCGCAGCACCTCGAACAGTCGCGGCACGACGACCATGATCGTCGGCCGCACCTCCTCGATATTGGCGGCGAGCTTCTCCAGCCCCTCGGCATAATAGATCTGGCCGCCGAGCGCGATCGGCAGGTGCTGGCCGCCGGTGTGCTCATAAGCGTGCGAGAGCGGCAGGAAGGAGAGGAACACCTCGTCCCCCCAGCCGAAATCCTCGGCGATGATCGTGATGCAGCCGGCGACATTGTGCAGGATCGCGCCATGATGCTGCATCACCCCGCGCGGCGCGCCGCCGGTGCCCGAGGTGTAGATGATGCACGCGAGATCGTTGCGCGCGAACGCCGCCTCGGCGGCGATCACGGCGGGGTCGGTGGGGTGAGCGGCGATCATTTCATGCCAGTCGAGGCAGGTGATGCCGGTCTGATGCATCCGCGGCTTGTCGATCGCGATGACGATTTCGGCGTGGGTGGTGCGCACCACCGCGGGCATCACCGTGTCGGCAAGCTTCTGGCTGGAGACGATCACCGCGCGCGCGCCCGAATTCTCGATGATATGCGCGTGATCGCGTTCGGTGTTGGTGGTGTAGGTCGGCACGGTGATGCAGCCCGCGGCCATGATCGCGAGGTCGGAAAGGCACCATTCGGGGCGGTTTTCGCTGACCAGCATCACGCGGTCGCCCGGCTGCAGCCCGGCATCGCGCAACGCGGCGGCGAGGCTTGCCACCTGGCGCGCGGCCTCCGCCCAGCTCGTCGCCTGCCATTCGCCGTCGCGCTTCGCCCACAGGAAAGGCGCATCGCCCTTCTCGTTCGCGCGGGTGAAGAACATCGTGACGAGATTGGGGAAGGTTTCGAACGTGCGCATGTGGGCTCCGGATGCTGCAACCGCGACCCTAAGGCCGATTGGCGGGCAAGGATAGGCGGCGCAGGCGTGGACGGGGCGAATGGCCGCCGCTATCGCGATCGGCAAATAACGATCGTCGGGGAGCCCGTATGAAGCTGGCCAACACGCTTTTCGCCACCGTCACCGCTGCCTTGCTCGCGTCCTGCGCGGCGGCGCCTGCCGCGCATGTCGCGGCGCCGGCTGCGCCCGCCGCACCGGCAACGGAGACCAAGCAGGCGCAAATCTTCGTCGCGGCGGCCAATCCGCTCGCGGCCGAGGCCGGGATGGCGGTGCTGCGGCGCGGCGGCAGCGCGGCGGATGCCGCGGTTGCGGTGCAGGCGATGCTGTCGCTGGTCGAGCCGCAAAGCTCGGGCATCGGCGGCGGCGCGTTCATGACCTATTATGACGGCGCGACGCGCAAGGTGCGGGTCTATGACGGCCGCGAAACCGCGCCCGCCGGCGCGACGCCGGACATGTTCCTCGACGACAATGGCAAGCCCTTGCCCTTCGCCACCGCGGTGCTCAGCGGGCGCGCGACCGGCGTGCCCGGTGCGGTGAAGATGCTCGCGCTGGTCCACGACGAACATGGCAAATTGCCGTGGCGCACTTTGTTCGGCGATGCCGAGCGCACTGCGCGCGACGGGTTCATCGTCTCGCCGCGGCTCGGTCGCTTCCTCGCCAGCTCGATGTTCCCGCAATCCTCGGCGCCCGACGTCGAGGCCTATTTCGCCAGGCCCGGCGGCGGGCGGGTCGGCGCGGGGGACCGGCTGCGCAACCCGGCCTTTGCCGCTTTCCTCAACCGGCTGGCGAACGAGGGGCCGTCCGCGCTTTATGCCGGGCGCACCGCGCAGGCGATCGTCGACCGCGTTCATCAGGGCGCGCATGCCGGGGCGATGACGCTGGCCGATCTCGCCGGCTACCGCCCGGTCGAGCGCGAGGCGATCTGCCGCCCGTATCGCGTCGATCTGGTCTGCGCGCCGCCGCCGCCGGCCAGCGGGGTCGGGACGCTCGAACTGCTCGGGCTGCTCGAACAGACCGATATCGCGACGCGCGGGCCGCAGGATCCACAGGCGTGGTTCGAATTCGCCGAGGCGAGCCGCATCATGTACGCCGATCGCGATCGCTACGTCGGCGATCCGGCGTTCGTTTCGGTGCCGGTCGCGGGGCTGCTCGACCCCGCTTATATCGCGTCGCGCGCCAAGCTGATCGGTGAGCGCGCCGGCCCGCCGCCCGCCGCCGGCAACCCGCCGGGCGCGACGCTCGCCGGGGTCGATCGCACGCTGGAGCCGATGGGCACCTCGCATTTCATCGTCGGCGATGCGCACGGCAATGTCGTGTCGATGACCACCACGGTCGAATCGATCTTCGGCTCGGGGCGGATGGTCGACGGTTTCTTCCTCAACAATCAGATGACCGATTTCTCCTTCACCCCGCGCGATGCCGACGGGCGGCCGGCTGCCAATGCCGTTGCCGGGGGCAAGCGCCCGCGTTCGTCGATGACCCCGCTGGTGCTGCTCGACGGCGAACGCGGCTTTGCCGGCGCGCTGGGGTCGGCCGGGGGGAATGCGATCCTCGCTTATGTCGGCAAGTCGATGGTCGCGGCGGTCGATTGGGGGCTGTCGATGCAGGATGCGCTCGCGCTGCCCAATCTCGTCGCGCGCGGGGCCAACTTCAACGGCGAGGTCGATCGCTTCCCGCGCACGGTGCTCGACGGGCTCGCGGCGCGCGGCGTCACGCTCAAGCCGGGGCAGGGCGAGGATTCGGGTCTGCAGGGGGTGATCGTGCGCAACGGGCGAATCGACGGGGGCTATGACCCGCGTCGCGAGGGCCGTGTGCCGGTCGAGTCGGTGGCTGTTCCGGCGCCGCGGTGAAGTAGAAATTAGCGCGTCGTGTCCTTTTGTTACAATTTGGGACGGCATTTGGAATGACTGCGCTGTCAATTTGATGAACTGAAATATTAGCAAGATCAAATCAAAGACTTGCGGGTTTTGTATGAATCGAACGCTGGTAACGTCGAATCTGTCCAATACTTCGCGCGGCCAGCAGGGTCTAAGAGTGATGCGACCCGAAGAGCCTTTGGTAACAGGGGTTCTCGACTTTCCGGCCCGGCTACCCACGTAGCCGGGCCGCTTTTCTTTCCGAGCCCTTTGCTGTAAAATCCGTTAAATAAACGGGGCGCGAAACGTGGCGGATATTCAGCTGGACTATGTAGTCCCGGATGAAGGCCTTCAGCCTTTTGTCACGCTATTCTATCACTTTACGGCCAATGTGCCGCAGTTCGACGATGTCGAGCGCGCCGATCATGCGCAGTTGCGCTTCCGGCTGAGCGGGGGCGACGGCACGTATCATTTCCCCGACGGGTCGGTGCAGCCCGCGCCCGAGGTGCATGTCGTCGGCCCGACCAGCGGGGCGATGCGGACCTGCGCCGACGGGCCGGTCGAGGTGATCGGCATGGGGCTCCAGCCCGCCGGTTGGGCGGCGCTGATGGGGATCGACGCGTCGACGATGCTCAACCGCGCGATCGACGGCGAATTGTTCTTCGGTGCCGCGGTGCGCCATGTCAGCGACCGGATGCGCGCGGTGAAGACGACCGCCGAAAAGGTCGCGATCGCCGCCACCTTCGTTCAGGGATCGATCGCCGAGGGGGAAAGCAGCGCGGTCACCTTTGCGCGGGAGAGCGACGCGTGGCTGGCCGGCAGGCCGTCGCCCGATATCGAGAAATTGATCTGCGCTACCGGGCTGTCGCGGCGGCAGATCGAGCGGCGGTGCAATGTGCTGTATGGCGCGCCGCCCAAGCTGCTCGCGCGCAAATATCGCGCGCTGCGCGCGGCGGTGGCGCTGGCGAACGGTTCGGCGACGCTGGATCAGTTGCTCGCGGTGGGCTTTTACGATCAGTCGCATCTGATCCGCGAGCTGAAGCAATTCACCGGCCTCACCCCGGGGCAATTGCGCACCGAGCCCAATCGGCTCGCGCAGCTCACGATGGCGCAACGGCTCGCGCTGGGCGGGCAGGTGCATCCGATTATTTCCGACACTTAAGCCTGCTAAGCCCTCCCCTTCGGGGGCGGGGCATTATATGGCGCACCGGCTTGATTTCTCCGGTCAAGGCGACCATCTGGCCAATCGGAACGAATCAATCCGATTGACCCACTGAACCCATGCGCCTGTCCAGCCTAGCCGATTATGCGGTGGTGATGATGACCGCGGCGGCCCGCCATTGCGGCGGGGCGGGGCGGCTCAACGCGACCATGCTGGCGGAAGAGACCGGGGTGCCGCTGCCGACCGCGCAGAAGCTGGTCAGCCGGCTGTCCGCCGCCGGGCTGATCGAAAGCGCGCGCGGCACCGGGGGCGGTTTCCGCCTCGCGCGACCGCCGGCGACGATCAGCCTTGCCGATATCGTCGAGGCGGTGGAAGGGCCGATCGCGCTCACGTCGTGCGTCGACATGGGCGATCATGAGTGCGCCATGGAAGGAAATTGCCGCGTGAAGCCGCATTGGAATGTCGTGAATCAGGCGGTGCGCGGCGCGCTCGCGGGGGTGACTTTGGCCAGCCTCGTTACCGAGCGGCAGGAGGTATTGGCATAATGGCCACGAAGAATGAGGAGGCGCTCGCCGCTGTCTCCAAGAAATACGAATGGGGTTTCGCCACCGAGGTCGAGCAGGATTTCGCGCCCAAGGGCCTGTCCGAAGACACGGTGCGCTATATCTCGGCCAAGAAGAACGAGCCGCAATGGATGCTCGACTGGCGGCTCAAGGCCTATCGCCAGTGGCTCGAGATGGAGCAGCCCGATTGGGCCAAATTGTCGATCCCGCCGATCGATTATCAGGATGCTTATTATTACGCCGAGCCGAAGCAGAAGAAGACGCTCGCCTCGCTCGACGAGCTCGATCCTGAAATCCGCCGCACCTATGAAAAGCTCGGCATCCCGATCGAGGAGCAGAAGGTGCTCGCCGGGGTGGAGGGCGCGCGCAAGGTCGCGGTCGATGCCGTGTTCGACAGCGTTTCGGTCGCCACCACGTTCCGCGAGGAACTGAAGGCGGCGGGGGTGATCTTCCTGTCGATCTCCGAGGCGATCCGCGAATATCCCGATCTGGTGAAGAAGTGGCTGGGCAAGGTCGTGCCGCAGCACGACAATTATTTCGCGACGCTCAACAGCGCGGTCTTTTCCGACGGCACCTTCGTCTATGTGCCGGCGGGCGTGCGCTGCCCGATGGAGCTGTCGACCTATTTCCGCATCAATGCGGAGAATACCGGGCAGTTCGAGCGCACGCTGATCGTCGCCGACAAGGGGGCCTATGTCTCCTATCTCGAAGGCTGCACTGCGCCGATGCGCGACGAGAATCAGCTCCACGCCGCGGTGGTCGAGCTGGTCGCGCTCGACGATGCCGAGATCAAATATTCGACGGTGCAGAATTGGTATCCCGGCGACGAAAATGGCGTCGGCGGCATCTATAATTTCGTCACCAAGCGCGCGCTCTGCCAGGGCAAGAACAGCAAGGTGAGCTGGACGCAGGTGGAAACCGGCTCGGCGATCACCTGGAAATATCCGTCCTGCGTGCTGGCGGGCGAGAATAGCGTCGGCGAATTCTATTCGGTCGCGGTGACCAATCACCACCAGCAGGCCGATACCGGCACCAAGATGATCCACCTCGGCAAGAACAGCCGCTCGACGATCGTGTCGAAGGGGATCAGCGCGGGGCTGTCGGACAATACCTATCGCGGGCTGGTGCGCGTCGCGCCGACTGCGGAGGGCGTGCGCAACTTCACGCAATGCGACAGCCTGCTGCTCGGCGATCAATGCGGCGCGCATACCGTGCCGTATATCGAGGTGCGCAACCCCTCGGCGCAGATCGAGCATGAGGCGACGACGAGCAAGATCAGCGAGGATCAATTGTTCTACGCCATGTCGCGCGGGCTCGATCAGGAAGCGGCGGTGGCGTTGATCGTCAACGGCTTCGCGCGCGAGGTGCTCCAGCAGCTGCCGATGGAATTCGCGGTCGAGGCGCAGAAGCTGCTCGGCATTTCGCTCGAGGGGAGCGTGGGGTGATCCTGCTTCCCGCCCTGCTGCTGCTTGCCTCTACGCAGGATGCGCCGCCGCCGGCCGCCAAGGATGTGGTCGTGAACTCGCTGCGCAAATTGCGGATCGCGACGCAGGTCGACGGCGGCAAGGTGACGGCGTGCCGCGCGCGCGTGTCGAGCGGCGACGCGGCGATCGACAGCGCGGCCTGCGCGGCGACCGTCGCCTGCTTCAACGGCGGGGTGACGCAGCCCGAGCCGCTGGCGGATTGCGTCGAGGTGAAGGTGGCCGCGGTGGTGCGCGAACGGGGCGGGCAATGATCCGCGACGAACGCACCAGCCTTTTTATCCATGAAATCATGTTTGAACTGAGAAACTGATGCTCAAGATTGAAAACCTCCACGCCGAAGTCGACGGCAAGCCGATCCTCAAGGGGCTGTCGCTCACGGTCAATGCGGGCGAGATCCACGCGATCATGGGGCCGAACGGCGCGGGCAAATCGACGCTGGGCTATGTGCTCGGCGGGCGGCCCGGTTACGAGGTGACCGACGGCAGCGTGACCTTCGACGGGCAGGATCTGCTCGCGCTCGATCCGCATGAGCGCGCCGCGGCGGGGCTGTTCCTCGGTTTCCAATATCCGGTCGAGATCCCCGGCGTGTCGAACGTCCAGTTCCTGCGCGAGAGCCTCAATGCGCAGCGCACCGCGCGCGGCGAAAAGCCGCTGACCGGGGCCGAGTTCCTCAAGCTCGCGCGTAGCGAGGCCGATGCGCTGGCGCTGCCGCAGGACATGCTCAAGCGCCCGGTCAACGTCGGCTTTTCGGGCGGCGAGAAGAAGCGCAACGAAATGGTCCAGATGGGGATCATCGACCCCAAATTCGCGATCCTCGACGAGACCGATTCCGGGCTCGACATCGATGCGCTGCGCGTCGTCGGCGAGGGTATCAACCGCATCATGCGCAAGGCCGACAAGGCGGTGCTGCTGATCACTCACTATCAGCGGCTGCTCGATTATGTGCGGCCGGACGTGGTGCATGTGCTGGCCGACGGCCGCATCACCCGCAGCGGCGGGCCGGAGCTGGCGCTCCAGCTCGAGCGCGAAGGCTATGCGGAGGCGGCGGCGTAATGAGCGTCGTGCTCGATCTTCCCTCGACCCGCGAGGAGGCGTGGCGCTGGGCCGATCTCGGCGGGCTGGCC
>JAFKLV010000492.1 GCA_017304125.1 Sphingomonadales bacterium | reverse complement strand
GCTTGATCCGATAGGCCAGCCAGAATGGATTCCCGCCTGCGCGGGAATGACGAATGGGGATTGCCCTACGCGGGCACCAATCGCATCCCCTACCCTTGCCTTTCCGGCATTTTCCTATATGGGACCGCCCTCTCGCGGGCGATGGAGCGATCCTTCGTCCGTCGAGCCGTTTGTGATGAAGACAGCCGGAGGGGCATGGCACGGGGCCATGTCAGCGATCGGCCAACGAAGGAAAGCACATGGCTCTTTACGAGCACGTGTTCCTTGCGCGCCAGGATTTGGCACAAGCGCAGGTGGACGCGATGGCGGAAGCCGCCACCAAGATCGTCGAAGCCCATAACGGGAAGATCATCAAGACCGAGACCTGGGGTCTCCGCAGCCTGGCGTATCGCATCGCGAAGAACCGCAAGGCGCATTATGTGATGATCGAAATCGATGCCCCCGGCGACACGATCGCCGAGCTGGAGCGTCAGAACCAGATCAACGAAGACATCATCCGCTACATGACCGTGAAGGTCGACGGCCATGAAGAAGGCCCGTCGGTGATGATGCGCAAGCAGGAGCGTGACCGCGAGCGTCGCGCCGACCGCGCCGATCGCGCCCGTCGCGACCGTGAGGAGGAGTTCTCGTAATGGCCCGTCCGTTCTTCCGCCGCCGCAAGAGCTGCCCCTTCTCCGCGAAGGATGCCCCCCGGATCGACTATAAGGACGTCCGGCTGCTGCAGGGCTTCGTGTCCGAGCGTGGCAAGATCGTTCCGTCGCGCATCACCAGCGTGTCGGCCAAGAAGCAGCGCGAGCTCGCCCAGGCGATCAAGCGCGCGCGTCACCTGGGCCTGCTGCCCTACGTCGTGAAGTAAGGAGCGGCTCACATGGACGTCATTCTGCTTGAACGTGTCGAGAAGCTCGGCACCATCGGCGATGTGGTGAAGGTGAAGGATGGCTTCGCCCGCAACTACCTGCTGCCGAACAAGAAGGCGCTTCGCGCCAACGAAGCCAACCGCAAGGTGTTCGAGGCCAATCGCGCCCGCATCGAATCGGACAACGCCAACCGTCGCACCGACGCTGAAAAGGAAGCCAAGAGCTTCAACAACGTCAGCGTGACGATCATCCGCCAGGCGTCGAACACCGGCCAGCTGTACGGCTCGGTCGCGGTGCGCGACATCGTCGAGGCGCTGGTTGCCGATGCCCATAAGGTCGGCAAGAGCCAGGTCGTGCTCGATCGCCCGATCAAGGCGATCGGCGTGTACGAGGTGAAGGTTGCGCTGCATCCGGAAGTGGCCGTGGCCGTCAAGGTCAACGTCGCCCGCTCGCCGGAAGAAGCCGAGCTGCAGGCCTCGGGTGTCGACGTGACGGCGCAGATGTTCGAGGAAGGTCGCGATCAGGGCGGCTTCACCGAGGACTATGATCCCACCGCCGAGCCGGGCGCCACCGCCGAAGCTCAGCCGGAGGCGGAGCAGGCGTAACGCC
>JAFKLV010000491.1 GCA_017304125.1 Sphingomonadales bacterium | reverse complement strand
GATGAGGAGCGTCGCCCCATGTTCCTGCTCGCGCCGGGACCGAAGCTCGCCGACGTGGTGAAGGCGGTGAACGCGATCGGCGCGTCGCCGGCCGATCTGGTCGCGATCCTCGAGGCGCTGAAGGAAGCGGGCGCGCTGAAGGCGGAGTTGATCGTGCTATGACCGCTGATGTCGCCAGCACCGTCGCCAAGACGCAGATCACCGGCGCGACCGGGCTCGATACCGGGCTGTCGCGCACCGCGTCGAAGGACAATCTCGCCAAGGCGGGCAAGCAGTTCGAGACGGTGTTCACCGGTATGATGCTGAAGTCGATGCGTCAGGCGAAGCTCGCCGACCCGCTGTTCGACAGCAAGGCGCTCGACACGTTCCGCGACATGCAGGACCAGAAATTCGTTCAGGCGATGGCGGATCATGCGCCGCTCGGCATCGGCAAGGCGATGACCGACTTCCTCGCCAAGTCGCAACCAGCTCTTAACACCGAGCCGGCTAAGTCGGACTGATGGCGGACCTGCTTTCCATCGGCGCTTCGGGCGTCAGGACGTATCAGACGGCGCTGGCGACGGTTTCGGAGAACATCGCCAACGTCGGCAATAGCTCCTACGCGCGCCGCTCGACCAATGTGACCGAGCTGTCGCCGGCGACGAGCCTGCTCAGCGCCGCTGCGGCGATGACCGGCTATGGCTCGATCGCCACCGGGGTCAATCGCGCGTCGGACATGTTCAAATCCGCCGCGGTGCGCGATTCGGGCGCCGATCTGGCGCGGACCCAGGCGGGCTCGGTGTGGCTCAACAGCATCCAGTCCGCGCTGACCGGCAGCGATCTTTCGACCAGCCTGACCAATTTCTTCAATTCGGCGCAGAGCGTCGCGGCGGATCCGGCGTCGGCCGCCCCGCGCGCCGCGATGCTGGAAAACGCCACCACCGTCGCCAATGCCTTCACCGCGACCGGCAATGCGCTGGCGCAGGTGACCGCCGACATGGACGCCAATGCCGATCAGGCGACCACCAGCCTCAGCGGGCTTTCCGCCGCGCTGGCCAAGGTCAATGACGGGCTGAGCCGCGCCGCGGCCAACACCTCGCAGGCGGCGGCGCTGGCCGATCAGCGCGATTCGCTGCTCGATCAGATGAGCGCGATCGTCGACGTCCACGTCACGCTCGACGCGGCGGGCCGCGCGACGGTCACCGCCGGCGGGACCAATGGGCCGACGCTCGTCTCGGGCAATGATTCGGCGACGGTCACTTATGTCCGCAACGGCGCGGGCGCGGTGTCGTTCGCGGTGCAGATGGGCGGCAATTATTCGGTGCTGACGCCCAATGGCGGCGCGCTCGGCGGGATCGTCGACGGCGCGCAGCGCATCGCCGACACGCGCGCGTCGCTCAACACGCTGGCGACCAATTTCGTCAACGGCGTCAACGGCGTTCAGGCGCAAGGCGTCGATCTCAACAATGCCGCGGGGCAGCCGATGTTCAGCG
>JAFKLV010000490.1 GCA_017304125.1 Sphingomonadales bacterium | reverse complement strand
GGATGCCGGGTCGAGCCCGGCATGACGATCAATGAGGGATGCCCGGTCTCAATGCCGGAAGTGGCGCATCCCGGTGAAGATCATCGCCAGCCCGGCCTCGTCGGCCGCCGCGATCACCTCGGCATCGCGGATCGAGCCGCCCGGCTGGATCACCGCGGTCGCGCCCGCCTCGACCGCTGCGAGCAAGCCGTCCGCGAACGGGAAGAAGGCATCCGACGCCACCGCCGAGCCGATCGTGCGCGACACCGCCCAGCCGGCCTTGTCGGCCGCGTCCTTCGCCTTCCACGCCGCGATACGCGCGCTTTCCAGCCGGTTCATCTGCCCCGCGCCGACCCCGGCGGTGCTGCCATCCTTGGCATAGACGATCGCGTTCGACTTGACGTGCTTGGCGACCGTCCAGGCGAAGCGGCAATCGGCCAGTTCCTGCGCGGTCGGCTGACGCTTGGTCACCACCTTGAGCATGTCGTCGGTCAGCACGCCATTGTCGCGCGACTGGACCAGCCAGCCACCGGTGATCGACTTGGCGGTCAGCCCGCCGCGCGCCGGATCGGGCAACGTGCCGGTGAGCAGCAGCCGCAGATTCTTCTTCGCCGCGAACAGCGCGATCGCTTCCTCATCGGCATCGGGGGCAACGACCACTTCGGTGAAGATCCCGGTGATCGCCTTCGCCGTCGCCGCGTCGAGCGGGCGATTGAGCGCGATGATCCCGCCGAACGCCGACACCGTGTCGCAGGCGAACGCCGCTTCATACGCCTCGGCCAGGGTCGCCGCGGTGGCCACACCGCACGGATTGGCATGCTTGACGATCACGCACGACGGCGCGGCGTCGCGGAATTCGCTGACCAGCTCGAGCGCCGCCTCGGCGTCGTTCAGATTGTTGTAGCTCAGCTCCTTGCCCTGCACCTGCCGCGCCTGGCCGATGCCGGGGGTCGCGGGGCCGGCGTGATTGTAGAAAGCGGCCTGCTGGTGCGGGTTCTCGCCGTAACGCAGCACCGTCGGCGCCTGCAGCACGAACGGCAGCGTCGCGGGGAACAATTGCGCCTGATCGGCGAACCCGAACCAGCTCGCGATCGTCGCATCATAAGTGGCGGTGGCGGCGAACGCCTTGGCCGCCAGCCGCTTGCGCTCGACCAGATCGGTCTCGCCCTTCGCGACCATTGCATAATCGGCCGGATCGGTGACGATCGCGACATAAGCGTGGTTCTTCGCCGCCGACCGCACCATCGACGGGCCGCCGATGTCGATATTCTCGATGATCTCGTCGCGCTCGGCGCCCTTGGCGACGGTCTGCGCGAAGGGATAGAGGTTCACCACCACCAGATCGATCGCGCCGATCCGATGCTCGGCCATCGACGCAGCATGCGCGGGATCATCGCGCACCGCGAGCAACCCGCCGTGGACCATCGGGTGAAGCGTCTTGACGCGGCCATCCATCATCTCCGGGAAACCGGTGAGATCGGAGATATCGCGCACCG
>JAFKLV010000489.1 GCA_017304125.1 Sphingomonadales bacterium | reverse complement strand
CGCGGGCGGCGCGCAGCCGCACGCCGAGCAGGTACAGCTCGCAGCCCAGGCACAGACCGAACGCCGCGTTGAGGAACGCCATCAGCGCCTGCGCCGCGATCAGCGCGTCGACCGCGCGGATCGTTCCTTCGGCGATCCCGTCCGAGACGGTGCCGGCAAAGCGCCGCGCGATCCGGTTCGAGCGCTCGACCATCACCTGACGCACCCCCGGCGGCAGCCCGGACAGCGCGGTGGTGCGCAGCAATGGCCCCAGTTCGGAAAATTGCACGTCGAGCAGGGTGGCGATCATGCTCGCCAGCCGATCCCAATGCGTCCCGCCGTGCTCGTCGGCGATCCGCTGCGCCGCGGCGATCGTATCGAAGCTGCGCTTGTAGCAGGCGACGACCAGATCGTCCTTGGCGTCGAGATGGTGGTAGAAACTGCCCTTGGTCACGTTCAGCTCGGATGCGATGCGCTGCACCGAGGCGCCGCGATAGCCCAGCTCGTTGATCAACCGCGTCGCGGCGAGCAGGAACGCCTCGCGCCCCGGCACCGCCTCGTCATGCGGCAGATCGATCGGCGTCGGCCGCCACAAGGCGCCGGGGGCGGCGATGCCGTGGCGGAACACGTCCATCAGCCGCGCTTCGACGCGCGGGAATTGATCCGGCTCGTAACGCACCAGCCACACCGGCAGCCAGAAGGTGTTTTCCAGCAGCACATGCGCGCGCGCGCCGTTGAGGTCGGTCTGATGCCGCGTATCGGCCGAGCCCCACAGCAGGCGGGTGCGGCGGAAGACCTCGCGCCATCCGGCCATCAGCCCCGATCGCACCGGCTCGTCCATCGCGCGCAGATCGGACAGCCCGGCGATCTGTCGTTCCTCGCCGCGCTGGATGCGTGCGAGCCGCTCCATGTTGAGCGCAAGATAACGCTCGACCCGCGTCTCGGGCGTGGTTTCGGTCATCGCCTCGTCGAGCATCTGCATCAGGCGATCGAGCGTATGCTCGAACGCTGCCGCGGCGAGATCCTCTTTGCGCTTGAAATAATAAGTGACGCTTGTCGTATTGAGCCCGACGCGGCGTGCCACGTCGGCAAAGGTCATGCCCTTTGCGCTTTGCTCGTTGATCGCATCCGCGGCCGCGGCGAGGATCGCGTCACGCTTCGCTCTGAAGCGGCGCGTACCCGATTCCTCTCCCCGGCCGGTTTCCCCCGTGCCGTTCATCGAGTCACTCTAGCAGCAAGATTTCGAAGAAACAGTCCCTTTTATGACATCCGCGATGAGCTGCGTTCCGTAGGGAGTGAGCGGTGATTCGGATGCTTTACCGAATGAAGGGTACGGTCTAGAGCTTCCCGCGACACAGGCTCTGGAGGGATGCGATGGACTTCACGCTCAGCGAACGCGAAACCTATTTCCGGGACCGGGTACGCGATTTCATCGACCAGCAGATCCGCCCCCGGCAAGCCGAATATGAGCGCCAGCATCATGAGGGCGATCCGTGG
>JAFKLV010000488.1 GCA_017304125.1 Sphingomonadales bacterium | reverse complement strand
CGAGATGGCGCACCGTCAGCACGATCAGGATCGACGTATCGTCGCGCCCGGCCGAGACCAGTACCGATCGTGCCCGGCCCACGCGAATGTCGAGCAACGTGTCGTCGTTCGACGCATCGCCTTCCAGCACGTTGCAGCCCATATCTTCGGCGGCTTCGACCCGGTGGCGCGCGCCATCGACGACCACGATCTGCGCCGGATCGGTGCCGCGCGCGATCAATTCCCGCACCGCTTCGCCGCCGCTGACCCCGTAGCCGAGGACGACGATATGGTCGGTGAGCTTTGCCTGAATACGGGCCATGCACCATTTTTCCCATGTCTGCTTGAGAACGAACCGGTAGGCGGTGCCGATAAAGATGAAGAGCACGGCGATGCGGATCGGGGTCACGATCACCGCCTCGAACAATCGCGAGCGGTCGGACACCGGCGCAATGTCGCCGAAGCCGGTGGTGGTGATCGAAATCATCGTAAAATAGACGACGTCGAGGAAGCTGACCGCGCCATCGTGACTGTCGCGCAGCCCATCCCGGTCGGACCAGTGGACGAGCACGACGATCGCGATCAGCAGGAATGCGACGCCAAGCCGCATGACGACATCGAGCCAGATCGGCCATCGGTTCGCCCGGCGCAATGGCGCGCGGCGCGGTTGACGTTGCTGCCTTGAGAGCGAGCGATTGCTCATCGCGATAGAGATAATCTCATCGCGATCACGCTATCCGAACTCTGTCCTGCCGAAAATGCGACGTGACAGGATTTGACGGGATGGCGGCTTGCTAAGCCGTCACGCGCCAGTCCCACGCCAGCGCGTCGCCGTCCATCACCTCCACCCCGGCGGCGATCAGCGCGTCGCGGATCGCATCGGAGCGGGCGAAGTCCTTCGCCGCGCGCGCCTCGCGACGTTCGGCGAGCCGTGCGGCAATGCCCGCCTCGTCGATCGTCGCGCTGGCCGGGCGGACGCGCAGATCCTCGCGGCGCAGGCGCGACAGATCGAGCCCCAGCAAGGCATCGAAATCGGCGAGCGCGAGCAGCCGCTCCTGCGGCGCGACCTTGCGATCGGCGAGCATCGCATCGAGCACCGGCAGCGCCTTGGGGGTGTTGAGATCATCCGACAGCGCGGCATCGAGCTGCTCGCGATAGATCGCCGCCGACTGCGCCGACGGGGCAGGGGGCCGCGCGCGCAGCCCCTCTACCGCCTGCACCAGCCGCTTCAGCCGCACCTGCGCCGCGGCGAGATTCTCCCACGAGAATTCCAGTTCGCTGCGATAATGCGCCTGCAGGCAGAGCATGCGATAGGCGAGCGGGTGGAAGCCGCGATCGACCAGCGCCATCAGCGTCAGGAATTCGCCCGACGATTTGCTCATCTTCCCCGCACGCTCGACGAGGAAGTTGTTGTGCATCCACAAGGTCGCGCCGGTATCGTTGCAGCCGCAATGCGCCTGATTCTGCGCGATTTCATTGGGGTGATGAATCTCGCGGTGG
>JAFKLV010000487.1 GCA_017304125.1 Sphingomonadales bacterium | reverse complement strand
GCCGTGGACCAGCCACAAGCGGCTCGGCACCGGGGTCGCGAGGCGGCGATAGACGACATTTTCGAGGTGCAGCCGCTCCAGCGAGCGCGCCAGGATCGTCGCGCCGAAGCCCGCGGCGACCAGCCCGAGCAGGGTGGCGAAGCTGCTCGCCTCATGCGCGATATCGGGCTCGAACCCCGCCTCGTGGCACAGGCCATAGAAATATTCGTTGAACCCCGCCCCCAGCGACGGCGCGTAAAGCACCAGAGGGATACCCGCGAGATCGGCGATCGTCGGGTCGTCCGGCCGGTCGGCGAGCGAATGCCCGGCGCGCACCGCCACCACCATATCCTCCTCGAGGATGCAGCGCGCGGAAAACTCATCGGGCAGGCAGGGCGCGCGAATGCCGCGGACCAACGCGATATCGAGCGCACCACGGCGCAACGCCTCGATCTGCGCGTCGCGCGCGAGATCGTTGAGCGTCAGTTGCACCTCGGGATAATTTTCGCGGAAGCGATAGAGCGTCGAGGCGATCAGCGGAACGAACGGCGCCGACGAGGTGAAGCCGATGCGCAGCCGGCCCAATTCGCCGCGCCCCGCGAGCCGCGCGGTTTCGATCGCATGATCGGCTTGCGACAGCGTCGCGCGCGCCTCGGGCACGAACAATTCGCCCGCCTCGGTCAGCCGCACGCGGCGGCTGGTGCGATCGAACAGCCGCGTGCCGAGTTCATCCTCCAGCGCGCGAATCTGCTGGCTGAGCGGCGGCTGCGAGATGCCGAGTCGCTGCGCCGCGCGGCCGAAATGCATCTCCTCGGCAACACACAGGAAATAGCGCAGATGGCGAAGGTCCAACGATCATGTCCTGTTACATATTGATCAAGCTATATTATATATTAGACCCGACCCGACCAAGGGCGCATTGGCGCGTGCCGACGATCGGCCGTGCCGCTGCGGGAGTGCGAGCAAGGCGATTCGAATGTCCAGCAGGAGAGTGGACGAGGCAGAAACGTCGTGCGGCGCGGGTGCGTCGTGCGCACGGAAGCTTGAGGATATTGGATGATCGGTATCGTCAAGGTCGCGCTCACCAGGCCGTTGACCTTTATTGTTATGGCGATCCTGATCGCGATCGTGGGCGTTCTGGCGGCGGTTCGCACGCCGGTGGACATGTTCCCGAACATCCGCATCCCGGTAGTCGCCGTCGCCTGGACCTATGCCGGGCTGCCGCCGCAGGACATGGCCGACCGGCTGATCACCCCTTATGAGCGCGTGCTGACCACCACGGTCAACGACATCGAGCATATCGAGGGCCAGTCGCTGCAGGGCATCGGCGTGGTGAAGGTCTATTTCCAGCCCGGCGTCGATATCCGCACCGCGACCGCGCAGATCACCTCCGCCTCGCAGACGATCCTCAAGCAATTGCCGCCGGGCACCAATCCGCCGCTGATCCTCAACTATAGCGCGTCGACGGTGCCGATCCTGCAGCTCGCGCTGTCGGGCAAGG
>JAFKLV010000486.1 GCA_017304125.1 Sphingomonadales bacterium | reverse complement strand
CGGGGGCTGGCAAGGCCGCTTAACAACGTCATGCCGTACTTGATCCGGCATCCAGAGCCACGAAAACCAGCGCTTGCCGATCTAGATGCCGGATCAAGTCCGGCATGACGTTGTTAAGCGGCCTTGCCAGCCCCCGTTCGCATCGCTAGGGCCGTCGACGGGCCACGCGGTCCCAACGCCGCGCGTGCTCTCTGTGAGGAGAGTTACATTGACTGATACGCTCGTTACCGGCGCCCAAGTTGCGCCTGCCAAGCCCGCCAACCGGCCGGCTCGCCCCCATTTTTCTTCGGGTCCCTGCGCCAAGCCTCCGGGCTGGGAAGCATCGAAGCTGAACGTCGAGGTGCTCGGCCGTTCGCATCGCTCCAAGCTCGGCAAGACGCGGCTGCAATATTGCATCGATCTGATGCGCGAATTGCTTCGCCTGCCGGATACGCACCGCATCGGCATCGTTCCCGGTTCGGATACCGGCGCGTTCGAAATGGCGATGTGGACGATGCTCGGCGCCCGCCCGGTGACGACGCTGGCGTGGGAAAGCTTCGGTGAAGGTTGGGTCACCGATGCGGCCAAGCAGCTCAAGCTCGATCCGAACGTGATCCGCGCCGATTACGGCCAGCTCCCCGATCTCACCCAGGTCGATTTCAGCCATGACGTGCTGTTCACCTGGAACGGCACCACCAGCGGCGTGCGCGTGCCGAACGGCGACTGGATTGCCGCGGACCGCGCGGGGCTGACCTTCGCCGACGCGACCTCGGCGGTGTTCGCTTACGATCTGCCGTGGGACAAGATCGATGTCGCGACCTTCTCGTGGCAGAAGGTGCTCGGCGGGGAGGGCGCGCATGGCGTGCTGATCCTCGGTCCGCGCGCGGTCGAACGGCTCGAAACCTACACCCCGGCGTGGCCGCTGCCGAAGGTCTTCCGCTTGGTCTCCAAGGGCAAGCTCGCCGAGGGCGTGTTCAAGGGCGAGACGATCAACACCCCGTCGATGCTGGCGGTGGAAGATGCGATCTTCGCGCTCGAATGGGGCAAGTCGATCGGTGGCGCGGCGGGGCTGATCGCCCGGTCGGACGCCAATGCCGCGGCGCTCGATCGTATCGTCGAGGCACGCGACTGGCTCGGCCACCTCGCGGGCGATGCCGCATCGCGCTCGAAGACCAGCGTGTGCCTCACCGTCGCGGGCGCCGATGAGGCGTTCATCAAGACGATGGCCGGCTTGCTCGAGAAGGAAGGCGCCGCGTTCGACGTCGCCGGCTATCGCGATGCACCTGCGGGCCTGCGCATCTGGTGCGGCGCGACGGTCGATACCGCCGATATCGAGGCGCTCGGGCCGTGGCTCGACTGGGCCTATTCCGCGGCGAAGGCCGGCTAACCCACCCGTTTAACGTCATCCCAGCGAAAGCTGGGATCTCGTCCCGCAAGCATGCGCTCGCCGCACGAGATCCTGACTTTCGTCAGGATGACGAATTGCAAAGGCGCAATTCGTCATGCC
>JAFKLV010000485.1 GCA_017304125.1 Sphingomonadales bacterium | reverse complement strand
GGCGGTGTTGGTGATCGAGATCGCATGCTGCGCGCGCACGTCGGCGGTCTGGAAGCGATCGGTGTCGGCGCGCATGTCGCTATGGTCGTAGGTGCCGGTGAAGGAGAGCTTCCACGTCGGCGAAACATCGGCGTTGAGCGTGACCCCGGCGTGGCCGGTGAAGGTGTCGCTGTCCTGCCGCAGCGCGGCGATCGTATCGGGATCGTCGGACAAGGGCGCGCCGCCGATCAGCCCGCGGCTCGTCTGATAGGCCGCGGTGCCGTTGATCGAGGCGGTGATCTTCGGGGAGATCTGATAGGCATAGGTGCCGTTGACCGAATAATTGCGGGTCGACGGGCTCAACGTGCGATAGGCCGGATCGCCGCCGTCGGGGTTGTTCGGCGTCGCCTCCGACGGATCGGGGACGATGCCGCGCTGATCCTCGAGCAACGCCGCATTGGTCTTGGCGCGCGCGACGATGTTGAGCCGCTCGGCATTGTGGATGCGGGTATAGCCGGCGGCGCTGGCGGTGTTGCCGCCGCCGCCTTCGGTCGCCGCGCCGCCGCCGGCTTCGACGGTGCGCGCGCGGAAGCGACGGCGCAGGATGATGTTCACCACCTTTTGCGACGCGCTATAGCCGTATTTGAGCGCAACCTCTTCGGGCAGGATATCGACGCGCAAGATCGCCTCGGTCGGCAGATCGCCGACCTCGTTGATCCCCGAAATGCGCTTGCCGTTGACCAGCACCACCGGGCCGCTGTTGTCGCGGCCCTGGATGCTGGTGGTCTGATCGGCGATCTCGGCCAGAAGGTCGCTGACCGTGCTGACGCCATAGGCCTGGATCTGCGCCGGGGTCAGCTGGTTTTCGGGGGGAATATCGCCGACCACCGCGCCGGGCAGCGCCTGTCCGGTGACGACGATATCGTCGGTCTCCGCCGCATCGGCCTGCGCCGCGCCTTTCGCCGGCTTCGCATTTTGCGCGGCGGCGGGCAGGGCGAGCGCCCCCAGCGCCAGTGCGAGCGAGGAATGGAGCGTCAGGCGCAAGCGAAGTGTATAAATCGACATGGTTCCCGGAAAATGTCGTGGTGGAGATGAACCGAAGATGGGCGGTGTGTTCACCGTTCGGATTGTGGGGTGCGATCGTCGTCGTCAACGCCTTGTTGTGGCGGCCGGCGGAACGGGTGATCGCCCGGCGGGCGGCCCCCGCCGCCGATGCCCCCACGCACGCGGGTATTGACCGCGGGCAGCTCATTGGGGGTGATATAGCCGTCGCCATTGCGATCGAGCAGCATGAAGCGCTGATCGGCGGCGGTGAGGAATTCGTTGGTATCGACCCCGCGGTTGAAATTGGTGTCGGCCGCGGTCACCGGCTCGGGCAGCCCGATATAGCTCCAGCGCGCCGCGCCTTCGGCTTGCTGGCGAGCGGCCGGGTGGCTGGCGGAATCCGATCCGCCGCCTGAACCGCTGTCGCCGCCGCCGCCAAAGCCGCCGCCGTGGCGCCCGCCCCCACCG
>JAFKLV010000484.1 GCA_017304125.1 Sphingomonadales bacterium | reverse complement strand
GGCACAGGGACCGGCGAAGGGAATGCCGCCGCTCACCGAGCAGACCCAGCGATCCGGCGGCCCGATCGACCCCGATCAGGCCAAGCTCGCCTTCGATCACGCCGATCTGTCGTTCGAGGTCTATCCCGACAAGCGCCAGCTGAGCGGCATCGCGATGCTCACCTTCACCGCGCGCGCGGCCACCGATCGCATCGTGCTCGATCTCGATCGCAACCTGCCGGTGTCGGCGATTGCGGTCGACGATGCGGCCTTGCCCGAGCACGCCTGGCATAACCCTGAGGGGCGGCTGACGATCGCCCTCCCCCGCCCGCTTGCCGCCGGCGCCCGCGCGACGCTGCGAATCACTTATGGCGGCACCCCGCATGTCGCGCTCAACGCGCCATGGGACGACGGCATGGTTTGGGCGCACACGCCGGACAAGCGCCCGTGGATCGCCTCCACCACCGAAGGCTATGGCTGCGACCTGTTATGGCCGTGCCTCGATTTCCCGACCGGCGAGCCGGGATCGGTCGATCTCCATATCACGGTGCCCAAGGGGCTGAAGGCGCCCGCCAATGGCGTGCTCACCGGGGTCGACACTTTGCCCGACGGCCGCACCCGCTGGAACTGGCACGCGCGCCAGCCCAATACCTATGCGATCGCGCTCAACATCGGGCCGTATGAGGAAGTGTCGGGCAGCTATCACAGCCGCTTCGGCAACACGATCGCGCTGCATTATTGGTATCTGCCCGGCGAGGAAAAACAGGCGCGCGCGCTGTTCGCCGAATTCGCGCCGGCGCTCGATTTCTTCGAAAGCGTGATCGGCCCCTATCCGTTCGGCGACGAGAAAGTCGGCGTGGTCGAAACCCCGTACAAGGGCATGGAGCACCAGACGATCAACGCTTACGGCAATGGCTATGCCAAGGCGCCCGAGGGGTTCGACTGGCTGTTCCAGCACGAATTCAGCCACGAATGGTTCGGCAATCAGATGACCGTCACCGATTGGGACGATTATTGGCTGCACGAGGGGTTCGCGAGCTACATGCAGCCGCTCTACGCCCGCTGGCGCGAGGGCGAGGCGCGCTACATCGTGCTGCTCGACCAGCAGCGCAATCTGATCGTCAATCGCGCGCCGGTGGTATCGGGCCAGTCGCGCACCGAGGAGGATGTCTACAAGGCCGAGCGTGGCGGCCCCGGCGCGGATATCTATTACAAGGCGGGGTGGATGCTCCACACGCTGCGTTGGCTGATCGGCGATCGCGCCTTTTTCGACGCGACGCGGCTCCTGGTCTACGGCCGCCCCGATCCGCGGCCGGGCAATTTCACCCCGCGCTACGCCTCGACCAAAGATTTCGAGCGCGATGTGCAGGCGGCGAGCGGGCGCGATCTCGGCTGGTTCTTCGACACCTATCTGCGCCGCGCCGCGCTGCCCGAACTGATCGAGACGCGCGACGGCGACCAATTGACGCTGGAATGGTGGGCCGGCGGCGCGTTTCCGATGACGATCTAGCT
>JAFKLV010000483.1 GCA_017304125.1 Sphingomonadales bacterium | reverse complement strand
GCGGTGTTGCCCGGACGCATCATGCGCGTAAGCTATGAGGCGCTGGTCGACGATCTCGAAGCCGAGGTCAGGCGGCTGCTCGATCATTGCGGGCTCGATTTCGAGCCGGCGACCCTGCGTTTCTTCGATCGCGCCGGCGCGGTGCGCACCGCGAGTTCCGAGCAGGTGCGGCAGCCGATCTATCGCAGCTCGATCGGCCGCGGGCGGCGCTTCGCCGCGTGGCTCGGGCCGCTCGATCAGGCTCTTGCCGAAGGGTGAGTCCCGCCGCCCGCTCGCGCAGAATTACAATATTGGATAGCGCCATCCGATTATAATGTTTCGTCCTGCGGCGGTTTCGCGCGAGCCTGTACGCGAAGATCAACCACCGGCATGCGACCCGCGAGACGCGGGCGCGCGGGGAGGGCGATCCGGGGTATCAGGAGGGGATGGGGCGATGACAGCATTCGACGCCGATAATGGATATGGCCGCTGCGCGCGGTTCGTAGGCCTGATGCTTTCGGGCGCGGCGATGGCACTTGTGATGCCGGCGGTGGCATCGGCGCAGGCCGCGGCCGACAGGCCGGGCGACGCCAGCAGCAATGCCGCGCCGCAGGAGGGTTCCTCGCTCAACGATATCGTCGTCACCGCCAATCGCTCGGGCGCGGAATCGCTCCAGAAGGTCGCAATGGCGATCGCGGTGGTGAACGTCGATCAGATCACCAAGAGCGGGCAGGGCAACCTTGCCGACATCGCCAAATTCACCCCCTCGCTGTCGATCACCGAGGGCGCGCCGGGCTATCAGAAATTCAATATGCGCGGCCTGTCGACCGGGGGCTATGCCTCGTCCGACACGTCGGATCGCTCGCTCGTCGCGGTCTATCTCGATGACACGCCGATCTCGGTCCAGGGGCAGACCCCCGATCTCAAAGTCTATGATCTCGAGCGGGTCGAAGTGCTGCGCGGGCCGCAGGGCACGCTCTACGGCGCAGGATCGATGGCCGGCACGGTGCGCTTCGTTACCGCCAAGCCCAATCTTCACGAGACCTTCGGGTCGGTCGAGGCCGGCGTCGCGACGACCGAGCACGGCGAAGCGAGCTTCAACGGCCGCGCGATGCTCAATCTGCCGATCGTTGCCGATACGCTGGCGATCCGCGCCAATTTCTACGGCGCGCGCGACGGTGGCTGGATCGACAATATCGGCCGCCACAATGTGAAGGACGCCAATCGCAACAACACCTATCAGGGCCGTGTCGCGCTGCGCTGGACCCCCGATCCCAAGCTGACGGTCGATGCGAGCTTCACCTATGAGCGCAGCCAGGCCTTTGGCCTCAACACCGCGTTCAGCGGGTTCGACAAGCACACGATTCTGACCAATGGCCCGGAGGGGACGCAGGACCGCTTCCGGCTCTATACGCTGGGCGCCGATTATGACGCGGGCTTCGCCAATATCATCGTGACCGGCGCTTATACCGATCGCGATATCGGCTTTGCCGCCAGCGTCGAGCCGCAGATC
>JAFKLV010000449.1 GCA_017304125.1 Sphingomonadales bacterium | reverse complement strand
CGCGTTTCGATTCATTGATCGTCGGTGCCGCGGTGTTCGGGATCGGCTGCACGCTGGCGGCGGTCGCCCCGGGCTATTGGCTCTTTGCCGCGGCCTTGGTCGTCATCGGCATCGCGGCGCTGATCTTCACCAACACCACCAACAGCCTGATGCAGCTCTCCACCGAGCCGGCGATGCGCGGGCGGGTCATGGCGCTGCGGATCGGCGTCGCGCTGGGCGGCACGCCGATCGGCGCGCCGATCGTCGGCTGGGTCGCCGATCATCTCGGGCCACGCTGGGCGCTGGGCGTCGGCGCCGCATCGGGCTTCGCGGCGGCGCTGGTGGCGGGCTATGCGCTGACCAGCGGCATCCATCGGCGAGAGAGGCCGGATCAGGCTTAGCGCCGATAGGTCTCCCACCGGTTTTGAACCGCCGGCAGCGTGATCACGAACACCGCGCCCTGGCTTGATTCCGCCAACTCGATGCTCGCCTGCGACGCAAGCAGCAACGAACGCGCAATCGGCAGGCCGAGCCCGGTTCCACCCGAGGCACGGCGACTGGTGAAAAAGGGCTCGAAGATGCGCTCGCGATCGCCCGCCGCAATCCCCGGACCGTCATCCGATAGGCCAAGGATCACGCGCCCGGCTTCAACATGCGCGGCGAGTTTCACCACGGATGCGCCGGCCTGCCGACTGTTCTCGACAAGACTGCCGACCACCGCCTCGAGGGTGGTGGCAGGAACCTCGACCGCCGGAAGCGCGGCGGGCAGATCGAGCTCCAGCGCGAAGGCGACCGAACGATAAGCATCCGCAAGGCGACGAAGTGCGAGCGCCAGATCGGTGCGCTCGGCAACGCCCGGTTCCGCCATATCCGCCCGCGCCAGATCGAGCAGCCGCGTGACGAGATTGGCCAGCCGATCGGCATCGGCGCCGGCATTGGCCAGGAACAGCCGGCGCTCGTCCCCGGACATCGTGGCGTGATGGTCGTCGAGCAGTTCGAGCGCGCCGCGAATTCCCGCCAGCGGCGTCTTGAACTCGTGGCTGACGGCATGCGCGAAATCGCGCAGATAGCGCGAGCGCCGCTCGATCGCGTCGGCCATCCGCGCGAAATCGGCGTAGAGCGCCTGGATCTCGATCGCCGCGGTGGAGGGCGCCGGCGGCACGCCCCCGCGGCCGCGCGCCACGCTCCGCGTCGCCTCGCTCAGCATTTCGATCGGGCGCGCGATCCCGCGCGAGAGCAAACCGCTCAGCACGACCAGCGTCACAAAGATCGCGACGATGCCGATCACGATCTTGCCGCGATCCTCGTAGAGGCCGCGGAACAATGCCCGCGGCGACCGCGAGAGCAGCAGGATCGCGGCGACTTTCCCGTCCACGATCACCGGGCGCGCATGATGAAGGCGCAGGCCGGAGGCGCGGCTCAGCCACTCGAACGAGTAGCGTGGGGGAGAATCCCCGTTGCGCCGCAAAACCGTGGTCGCGCGCCCGGCCCGCGCCGCGACGATTTCGGGCAAGGCGCCATA
>JAFKLV010000448.1 GCA_017304125.1 Sphingomonadales bacterium | reverse complement strand
GCGCTGGCCGCGGCGCAGGCCGGGGCGGGCGTCCATGCGATCACGCTGTCGGCCGAGCAGAAAGCGGTGGTCGAGCAGCGCACCGCGGGCTTGCCGGTCGAGGTTTCGCTCACTGACTATCGCGATATCACCGGCAGCTACGATGCCGTCGCGAGCATCGAGATGGTCGAGGCGGTGGGGCAGGAATATTGGCCCGATTATCTCGCCGCGATCGCCCGCGCGCTGAAGCCGGGCGGGCGCGCCGCGATCCAGCTGATCTCGATCGCCGATGATGTGTGGGATGCCTATGCCCGCAACATGGATTTCATCCAGCGTTACATCTTCCCCGGCGGCTTGCTGATTTCCGAAAGTCGCTTCCGCGTGCTCGCCGAGGCGCAGGGGCTGGAATGGTGCGACCGCTCCGGTTTCGGCCTGGATTATGCCGAGACGCTACGGCAGTGGCGCGTGCGGTTCGACGCGGCGGTGGCCGAGGGGCGATTGCCCGCGCGCTTCGATCAGAATTTCATCGACTTGTGGCGCTATTATCTGATGTATTGCGAGGGCGGGTTCCGCGGGGGCGGAATCGACGTAGCGCAAGTGACGCTAATAAAAGGGGAAAAGGGATGCGCTGGACCGGATTGATTGCCGCAACCATGCTGGCCGGCGCGGCGCCAAATGCGGTCGGCGCGCAAGCGCTGCCGGCGCCGCAGCAACAGCATCAGGCGATCGAAGGCGGCGTTCCGCTCACCCCGGAGAATCGCGCGCATGTTCAGCGTGCCGCGGCCGAGGTGCTGTTCTGGAACCAGGAGCAGCGCGACCAGAATTTCCCGCATATGGAAAAATTGTTCCCCGGCCATGTCGTGCGCGCGGGGAAGAAGCCGCTGGCGCTGCCGCCGGGGCCGCCCTTGCCGATCGCCGCGGCGACGGTCGATGCCTTTATCAAGGCGCAGAATGTCGCCGGGCTGATCGTGCTCCAGCAAGGCGCGGTGCGGCTCGAACGTTATGCCCGCGGGCTCTCCCGCGAGGGGCGCTGGACGAGCTTTTCGGTCGCCAAATCCTTTACCTCGACCCTGGTCGGCGCGGCGATTCGCGATGGCCATATCAAGTCGGTCGACGAGCCGGTGACGCGCTACATCCCCGATCTGGCGGGCAGCGCCTATGACGGGGTGACGATCGCGCAGCTGCTGACGATGACCTCCGGCGTCAAGTGGAACGAGGATTATACCGACCCCAATTCCGATGTGGCGCGGATGTTCTCCGCCACCGTGCCGGCGGGGGTGGACCCGACCGTCGCTTATATGCGCACCCTGCCGCGCGAGGCGGCGCCGGGGAGCAAATGGGTCTATAAGACCGGCGAGACCAATTTGATCGGCGTGCTGGTCGGCAATGCGATCAAGCGGCCGCTCGCCAATTATCTCAGCGAGAAGGTGTGGAAGCCTTATGGCATGGCCGACGACGCCTTCTGGATGATCGATCCGGCGGGGCATGAGGTCGGCGGCTGCTGGATGGAGGGCGGCCACGGCATCGTCGCCCCCGAATGGTTCGAAGACGCGACCAAGCCGCACGCCGATACCGGGCGCGGGCCGGGATTCGGCTATGGCTATCAATGGTGGACCTATCCCGAGCATCGCTTCGGTGCGGTCGGGGTGTTCGGGCAGAGCATCACGGTCGATCGCGCGAGCAAGACCGTGATCGTGATCGTCAGCGCCTGGCCCAAGGCGACCGATTCCGACTATTCGAAGCAGCGGCTGGCGTTCCTCGGCGAGCTGTTCAAGGCCGCGAAAGGCCCGCTGACCAAGCCGCCGCACCGGCGGCGCTGAGCCTCCTCCGTCACCCCGGCTCAAGGCCGGGGTGGCGGGTGGGTTATAGCGGCGACCAGTCGAGCGTATCCTCGCCTTCGTCGTCCTCGCTGACCTTGCCGTGTTCCGGCCCGATCGCCTCGATCAGCCGGTCGAGCGCCCAGTCGACCCCGACGCCGCTCGCGCCCGAGATCGGGATCACCGGCGCGCCGCTGGCTTCTTCCAGCTCGGCGGAGAGCGCGGCGATCAGTTCGTCGTCGAGCGTGTCGATCTTGTTGAGCGCCACCACCACCGGCTTTTCGTCGAGCCCGCCGCCATAAGCCGCCAGCTCGTCGCGCACGATGCGATAGCTCTCCGCGACATCCGGGTCATTGGCGTCGACCAGATGGAGCAGCACGCGGCAGCGCTCGATATGCCCGAGGAAGCGATCGCCGATCCCCGCGCCGTCGGCCGCGCCCTCGATCAGCCCCGGAATATCGGCGATGACGAATTCGCGCTGCTTGTGGCGCACCACGCCGAGCTGCGGCCGCGTGGTGGTGAAGGCATAAGCGCCGACCTTGGCCTGCGCATTGGTCACCGCGTTGATGAAGGTCGATTTGCCGGCATTGGGCAGCCCGACCAGCCCGGCATCGGCGAGCAGCTTGAGCCGCAGCCACACCCAGGCCTCCTCGTTCGGCCAGCCGGTGCCGTGCTGGCGCGGCGCGCGGTTGGTTGAGGTCTTGTAGCTGGCATTGCCGCGCCCGCCGTCGCCGCCGCGCAGGAACATCGCGCGCTGGCCGACCTCGACCATATCGAGCAGCAGGGTGCGATCCTCGTCGTCGGCGAGGATCTGCGTGCCGACCGGCACCTTGATCACCAGATCGTCGCCGCCCGCGCCGGTGCGGTTCGAGCCCGATCCGCCGTGCCCGCGCTGCGCGCGGAAATGCTGGGTGTAGCGGAAATCGATCAGCGTATTGAGCCCGGCGACCGCTTCGAACACGATATCGCCGCCCTTGCCGCCGTTGCCGCCGTCGGGCCCGCCATATTCGATGAACTTTTCGCGGCGGAAGCTCACCGCGCCGGGGCCGCCGGTGCCCTAGCGGACGAAAATTTTGGCCTGGTCGAGAAAATGCACGTCAGTTGATCCGGTCGTGAAGCAGCATCTCGCGCGCAAGGTGGCGCGCGCGATCGCGGGGAAGGCCGAGCGCGCGGGTCA
>JAFKLV010000447.1 GCA_017304125.1 Sphingomonadales bacterium | reverse complement strand
GGCCGGAACGACCGGCGCGACCTTGCCGCGGCGGCGATCGCGCTCCCGCTCGCGGCGTTCGCGCTCGCGCTCGGTGGCGGTGGGCTGCGGAGGCGGCGCCGCGGCGGCGACACGCACCGGCGCGGTCGGCTCGGGCGTCAGCGCCGGCAACGGCGGGGCCATCCGCGCATCGGCAAGCCGCGCGGCGCTCGCCCGCACTTCGCCGAAATGCACCGCAAACGCCTTGTCGACCGGGGCAAGCTTCGGCAGCTGCTGGAAGAAGCCGGCGAGCCCGCTGGCCATGTTCGGCGGCATCATCGTGCCCGCGATCTTCTCCGCGCCGGGCACGTCGCCGCCCATTGCGAGGATGAAGGCGCGCGCGCGCCACGCGCCGCGGTCGCCCTTGCGCACCAGCGGCTCGACCTGCTTCAGCGCCTCGTCCTGCCGCCCGGAAATCGCCAGCGACAGCGCGTAGCGGCGCTGCACCTCGTCCTGCGGACCGGCCTGAAGCGCCAGACGGTAATCGCGCTGCGCGCGCTGCTGCTCGCCGATCAGGTCATAAGCCAGCCCGCGATCGCCCGCGAAGGTGCGCGGATCGAGCCCATAGCCCGCCGCCTGGTCGAAGTAGCGCAACGCCTCGCCCGGCCGCTCCTGCTGGACGAGGATCCGCGCCATCCCGGCCTTCACCCGGCCGTTCATCGGGTCGATCTGGTCGGCGCGCTTGAACAAGGTCGCCGCGGCGGTGGGGTCGCCGAGCGTCAGCGACAGCTCGCCCGCCTCAATCAACGCATTGAGATCACGCGGATTCGCACCCAAGGTACGCATCGCATCGGCCAATTTGTCGGCGTCGGTGACAACGCCACGGGGCGGCAGCGTCTGAACCATCTGGAGCTGGGCGGAGACGGCCACCGGCGCGGTCGAGGCGACCGAGGCCAGCAGCAGGAAAGCGAAAGAAATCGGGCGACTCATCGCGTCAGGAAAATTCTCTTTTCGTAGGCAGAATGCAGCCCTCCTTAGCGAGTGCTACGCTGCCCTGCCAGCGGTGGCCGCGGTGATCCGGGTTAGCGGCGCGGCCAACGCCAGCGCAGCTAACCCGTTTAACGCCGTTACTGGTTGTTCTGACGATGCAGGAAGCGCGGGATATCGAGCGAATCCTTGCCCTCGCCGTCCTCGGGGCGCTGCGCACCGCGCGAGGCATTCTGCATCCGCTCGAACAAGGTGCCGCCGAGCTTGACGCGCGGCGCCGGGGCGGATTCCTCCTCGGCATCGGCGCCCGACGACAGCCAGCGACGGCGCGGCGCCTGTGCGGGCGCATCGTCGTCGAACACCTTGGGCTGCGCGGCGGCGGCCGGCGGAGTCGCCGCAGGCGCCGGCTCGGGCACGATCGTTTCGGTGCCGAGCAGCAGTTCGTCGTCGGCCGGTTCGGCCGGCGGCGCAGCGGCCTCGACCGGCTCGGCCTTCGGCTCAGCCGCCGGGGTTTCAGCGGCAGCGGGCTCGGCCGGCGCCCCGACTTCCTCCGCCGGGGCGGCGGGCGCAGCCGGGGCGGCTGGCTCGCTGCGGCGCG
>JAFKLV010000446.1 GCA_017304125.1 Sphingomonadales bacterium | reverse complement strand
CACGCTCGACCCCGACAACCAGCCGTTCCGCTATGGCAAGCCGGGGTTCCGCAATACCGGCTTCATCGCCGCCGGCCGCTATCGGCCAGCGCCGTTGCGGCCGTTCGTCACCGGCTAAGTTCACAAAGTTTACGCAAGCGAACGCCTTCTCCCCTCCCTTGAACAAGGGAAGGGTCGGGGGTGGGTTGGCCCGCGGGGGTACCGTTGTGCGCGCCTCATACCCACCCACCCCCAGCCCCTCCCTTCACCAGGGAGGGAAGTAGGTTTGCGCTGACGCCCAGCGCGCGCCATGCGTGCGCCCGATCTGCGCCGCAATTGGTTCATCGCAGCGAAAGAAACCGTGTCATCCACGCAACAATGGCGGATTTCCGCCAGTTTTTTCGCTTTGCGCTGCAACAAATCGCGAGGCGGGCGGGTTCGGTTAGTCCCGGTGCAGGGCGATCCGCTCGCCCCAGTATCCACCAGGGCAGGAGTAAAAGAGGTTTAGTCATGCGTAAATTCATGTTGTCCGCCGCGGCCGTCGTCGCGACCTTCGCCGCTCTGCCAGCGATCGCGCAGGATCAGGGCAATGCACCGGCACCCGATAGTGATCGCTCCAGCCGCATCGAGCCGTATTTCGGCGTGATGGGCGGCTGGGAAGGGTTCGACAATCAGCCGAACAAGGCCGGTGTCCCGGTGATCGCCTCGTCGGACAAGCTCAACGGCGGGCTGGTGCAGGGCGTCGCCGGCGTGAACGTGCCGGTCGGCCCGCTGTTCGTCGGTGCCGAGGGCAATATCACCAAGGGCTTCTCGGGCGACATCAACTGGGAATATGGCGCCGCGGGCCGCATCGGCGTGCGCGCCGGGCAGACCGGGCTGATCTACGGCAAGGTCGGCTATCAGTGGGTCAATTTCGACAAGGTCGTCGATACCGATCGTCACTATAACGACTGGACCTATGGCATCGGCTTCGAGGTCGGGGCCAAGGATCTTGGCGCCAAGAGCGACGGCGGCCTGCGCCTGCGCGGCGAGGTCTCGACCTTCGGCAATTTCCACAGCTTCCGCCCGATGATGGGTCTGGTCAAAGCGTTCTGAGGTAACGTCATGCCGGTTCGCGCACGCGTAGCGTAACTGTGCGCGCATGACGGAAGGGCGGGGGCCGGCCACGGCTTCCGCCCTTTTTAATTCGCCATCGCGTTAGCGAGGACGGCGAGATCATGTTCGTCGACCGTGCTGCCGGTCGCATCGGTCATGCTATTGGCGGTCGCCGCATTGGCCGCGGCGTGGCCGCCCGGTTTGACCCCGGCCACCTCGATCGCGAACCACACGATCCCGACGGCCCACCATAGGGCCGCCCAGCGGCTGCGAAACAGGCGGGGCGTCGGCATCATGCGGTGATGATGCGCGGCAAAGGTTAACGCCCGGTGCGCGCGAGGGTGCTGGACGCGGTGGCGGACATGTGATGGTATTTCATTACATATCGAGGGGATGTGCTATGCGCCGAGTCCGTTCGTTTGCGTCACCGGTCGTTGCCGAAGAGCCGATCGGCACGATCAACACCACGCCGCTGATCGACGTG
>JAFKLV010000445.1 GCA_017304125.1 Sphingomonadales bacterium | reverse complement strand
CCACACGCGCGCGCCCTGCATCGCGATCTCGCGCACGTTCACCTCGGGGGTGTCATCCGGGCACAAGACGATCGTCTCGATCCCGGCGCGGGTGGCATAAGCCGCCAACGCCGCGCCGGCATTACCGTTGGTCGGCATCGCGATGCGGGTGACGCCCAGTTCTTTGGCCATCGCCACCGCCATCACCAGCCCGCGCGCCTTGAAGCTGCCGGTCGGCAAGCGGCCCTCGTCCTTGACCAGCACCTTGCCCCCGCCCGCGCGCGGGATCGGGATCAGCGGGGTTTCGACCTCGCCGCGACTGACGACATTCGCGGTCTGGCGCACCGGCAGCAATTCGCGCCAGCGCCACAGATCGGTCTCGCGCGTCGCCAGCGTATCGCGCGACAGCGCCGCGCCGACCGCGGCGAGATCGTAACGGACGAGCAGCGGCCGGCCGGCGCGCGACAGGCCGTGGAGCTGATCCGCCTCGTAACGCTCGCCGGTCAGCGAGCATTCGAGATGGGTGACGAACGTCGGGCGGTCGACGACGAGGTTATCGTTCATGATCGCTCAGTCGGCAGCCTTGGCGACGCCGACCAGCGCCGGGCGGAGCAGCCGGTCGCGGATCATCCAGCCCGATTGCATTTCCTGCACGATCGTTCCCGGCGCCTCGGCCGAGGGCATTTCCATCATCGCCTGATGCCGGTTGGGATCGAGCGCTTCGCCCAAAGAGGTGATGCGGGTGATGCCGTTGCGCTGGAACACATTGGCCAGCTCGCGCAGCGTCGCATCCAGCCCGGAGACCAGCCCCTTGAGCTTGTCGTCCTCACGCAGCTCGGCCGGGATCGTGGCGAGCGCACGCTCGAGATTGTCGTTCACCGACAGCACGTCGCGCGCGAAATTGGTCGTGGCATAAGCGCGCGCATCGGCGGCGTCCTTTTCGGCACGGCGGCGGACGTTCTGGATCTCGGCCTGCGCATAGAGCGTCTGCTGCTTCGCCTCGGCGAGCGCGGCCTCCAGCTCGGCCGTGCGGTCATGCTCGGCGACTTCCGGGGCGGCGCCGGCGGTTTCCGCGCGCAGGTCCTCGGAAGCGTCGAAATTATTCTCGTTGTCGGTCATTTCATTCCTGTCTGTTGGCTGCTCAACCCATCAGGCGGGCGAGCGTTGCGGCCGTGAAATCCACCATGGGCACGACGCGCGCGTAGTTCAACCGTGTCGGCCCGATCACCCCCACCACGCCGACCACCCGCCCGTCCGCGCCGCGAAAGGGTTTGGCGATCACCGACGAGCCGGAAAGCGCGAACAATTTGGTCTCGGCGCCGATGAAGATGCGCGTCGCATCGCCCGCGCGCGCCGAATCGAGCAGCGCAGCAATCTCCTGCTTGCCCTCCAGATCGTCGAGCAGATCGCGCACGCGTTCGAGATCGGCGGCCTCGGCATCGTCGAGCAAGCGCCCCTGCCCGCGCACGATCAGCACCGGCCGACGCCCGCCGTCCTCGCTCCACACCGCGATGCCGCGCTGGATCAACGCCTGCGCGGTAACGTCGAGCGCGGCGCGGCCGTCGGCCAGTTCGCGCTCGACCCGCGCGCGCGCAT
>JAFKLV010000255.1 GCA_017304125.1 Sphingomonadales bacterium | reverse complement strand
GCCGCCATAAGCCTCGACCACCTTGCCCTTCACGGTCACGACGCCGCTCGTCTGCGGCAGCCTTGCGATCGCGGTCGGCACGGAGGGTGCCATCTCTACGCTCGGACGGGTCAGGGACAGAGCGCCGGCTCCCCCGGCCACACCCAGCGCCAGCAGCGTGACCGCGCCGCTCATCAGTTTTGTCCTCTGTGAGATATGCCAGACAGGCATTTTCCGATCGACCATCTTTCAACTCCTTGGGTTGGCGATGATCCCTTTCTAAAACTTTCAATCCGACCCAAGATGAAGCCGGCGTTTCATGTTCGGTTTAACCCGCGGAGCTATTTTGCGACCATGCGTATTCTGCTTGTCGAGGATGATCCCGATCTTGGCGAGGTGATCGCCCGCCGGCTGCGCGACGAAAATTGCGCGGTGGATCTGGTCGGCAACGGGATCGACGCGCAGCATCTCGGCGAGACGGAACTTTACGATGCCGCCATCCTCGACCTCGGCCTACCCGGCAAAGCGGGCGCCGATGTGCTCGCTGCTTGGCGCAAGAACGAAAGGACCTTGCCGGTACTGGTCCTGACCGCGCGAGAGGCATGGGCTGACAAGGTGACGGCGTACAAGGCCGGTGCCGACGACTATCTGACCAAGCCCTTCCGGGTGGAAGAGCTGATGATGCGACTGCGCGCGATCGTTCGGCGTTCGGCGGGCCATGCCGACCCACGCATGGTGTGCGGACCGCTGGTGTTTGAAAGTCAGACCGGCCAGTTCGAGCTGGACGGCCTGCCGCTCAAGCTCACCGCATTCGAGTGGCGCGTATTGTCGCAGCTGATGATGCGCCGAGAGGCCGTAATCGAGCGGCTCGAACTTCTGGAACGTATCTATGAGGGCGATGCCGATGTCGATTCCAACACGCTCGACGTAATCATCGGCCGCCTGCGCCGCAAGATCGGCGCTTCGCTGATCGAAACGGTACGCGGTCGCGGCTATTGCCTGACCGCAGGCGCCCAGACATGACGCGCTGGTCCCTTCGCGCTCGAATGCTGGCATTATCCGGTATGGCGATCCTGGCGGCGCTAGCCATCGGCACATGGTTGATCGCGGGCATCCTCACACATTTTGTTACCGAAGGCCTGGACCAACGGCTGGACGCGCAGCTTGCGATGATGGCGACAGCTGTGCACGCCGACGGATCGGTGGATCGCGCGAAAATCGCGCAACGCGCGAGTATCATGAGGCTTGGCCCGGAGTGGCGCTGGCGTATTGTTGGCCCCGATGGTGCTGTGGAGTCGGCGGACTTTCCCACGCTCGATCCAAGACCGCCTCATCCTCCGCAGCCGGATTGTGCCCTGAAAGACGGGCCTGCTCCCCCTCCGGCTCCGCGCGAGGGCGAGGATCGAGAGGGGCATGCCCATGCCCGGCAAGCCGTCATCGCAACCAGCCGAGGGCCAGTAACGCTGATCGCCGCCGCGCCCTCGCAAGTGATCGCCCGTCCCATCCGCGCCGCGCTCGTGCCGTTGCTTATCGTCATCGCCGTCCTTGCGATTCTCTTCGCGCTGGCGGCCCTCCTGCAGCTTCGCTTCGGCCTGCGTCCAATATTGGCGCTGCGCGACCAAGTCGGCGCTATCCGCCACGGCACGCGGACGACGGTCGACGAAGACCAGCCCGCCGAGCTAAAGCCGCTCGCGGTCGAGCTCAACGCGCTGGCGAGCGAGAGTGCTGCGGCGCTGACTGCAGCGCGCGCCTCCGCCGCCAACCTCGCCCACGCGCTGAAGACGCCCGTGACGACGCTCGCCCTGACGGTTGGCGACAATCCCGAGGCAGCGGCGCAGATCGAACGGATCGAAGGCGTCATCCGCCACCATCTTGCGCGGGCGCGAACCGTAGCGGTTGCGCATCGCGTGAAGACGCTTCTCGAACCGGTCGTTTCCGATATCGTCGCGGTAATCGGCTCCCGCCGGCACGATGTCGCTGTCACGATCGATGTTCCAGCCAAAATCGCCGTCTCGCTCGATGCGCATGACCTGTCCGAGATCCTGGGCAATATCCTCGACAATGCCTCGCGCCATGCGCGTTCGTCGGTTGTCGTAATCGCACGGGCCGAGGATCGGCGGGTCATCCTGTCGATCGAAGATGACGGGCCGGGCATACCGGCGGATCGGCGAGAACAGGCGATGCAACGCGGGGTCCGGTTCGACGAGGCGCCGCAGAGCGACGGGTTCGGCCTGGCAATCGTGCGCGAGCTACTCGCGCTTCATGGTGGCGCACTGGAACTGCGGGAGGGTGACCGGGGAGGGCTGTGCGTGCTCATGTATCTTGTGAAAGCGACGTGACGGCAACTGCGGCAAGCATGGCTGGAGACAACGATCATATGGATGAACGCAAACGCGCGACCCGATCCCTCCAGGCGCTCAATTTCTTTATGGCTGACATGCAGGCAGGCATCGGGCCCTTCCTAGGCGTGTTCCTCCAGCAAAGGGGCTGGGCGACGGGCGCGATCGGCTCGGTAATGACCGCGGGCGGGATCGCAGGCATGGCAATGACGGCGCCAGCGGGCGCGTTCATAGATCACTCGACACGAAAGCGCTGGGTGGTGGTCATCACCGGCATCTGCACGGTTTTGGCCTCCTTCCTCATTCTTTATTCCCGCTCGGCGTACGTCGTTACGTTCAGTCAGGTCGCGACTGCCATTGCTGGCGCTACGATTGGTCCGGCGGTGGCCGGCATTACTCTGGGCCTCGTCCGCCAGCGCGGCTTCAACGCCCAGAACGGGCGCAACCAGGCGTGGAACCACGCCGGTAATTTGGTGGGCGCCGGCCTGTCCGGCTGGCTGGGCTGGAAGTTCGGGATGGCGGCGATTTTCTGGCTCGCGGCAGGCTTCGGCGTGCTTGCGATCATCTCGGTGCTTTCCATTCCCGAGCACGCGATCGATCATCGGGCGGCGCGCGGCCTCGAAGCGAAGCAGGATGGGGACGGGAAGCCCCCCGGCCATGCCGAGGGGTTCAGGGCGCTCCTGCGGCACAAGCCGATGTCGATCCTGGCGGCCTGCCTCGCCTGCTTCCATCTTGGTAATGGCGCGATGCTGCCGCTCTACGGGATGGCGGTGGTCGGCGCGGGCAAGGGGGACGCCGCCATGTTCACCGCGATGACGGTCATGGTCGCGCAGGCGGTGATGATCCTGGCGAGCCTGATCGCGATGCGGATGGCAGCGCGCGGCGGCTATTGGCTGGTTCTGCTGATTTCGTTTCTGGCACTACCTTTACGCGGCTATCTTGCCGGCTCGTTCATCGAACATTGGGGTGTCTGGCCCGTACAGGCATTGGACGGGGTCGGCGCGGGCCTGCAAAGCGTTGCGGTGCCGGGGCTTGTCGCCTGCCTCCTCAATGGAACGGGCCGGGTCAATGTCGGCCAGGGCGCCGTGATGACCGTCCAGGGCATCGGGGCAAGCTTGTCGCCCGCGATCGGCGGATGGCTCGCGCAGATCCTGGGCTACCGGGTGGCCTTCTTCATCCTCGGCAGCTTTGCGCTGGCCTCGGTGGCGCTATGGGTCGGCTTTGCTGCGATAATGCGGCCCGCATGCGCCGGAACCCCCGATCCGGGTGAGCGCGACGAGGGGCCACGGGCTTGACGGCGGCTAATGTTGCGATCTGGGCGATCTGTGGCCTGGCCACCGCAGGCGTAATCAGTCGCCCAATGCGCTGGCCAGAGTGGATCTGGGCAGTAGCTGGCGCGCTCCTGCTGCTTGCCCTCGGACTGATTTCGGTCGACGCAACGCTAACCGCCGTCGGCAAAGGCATGGACGTCTATCTGTTCCTGATCGGCATGATGCTGCTCAGCGAAACGGCACGGATTCACGGCCTGTTCGACTGGGTCGCCGCAACGGCGGTCGATCACGCGCGCGGGTCGTCCGGCCGACTGTTCCTGCTAATTTATATGGCAGGTGTGGTGATCACGACCTTTCTTTCCAACGACGCAACGGCCGTGGTGTTGACCCCGGCGGTGTTCGCCGCGGCACGCAAGGCTGAAACGGAACCTTTACCGCTCCTGCTGGCTTGCGCGCTCGTCGCCAACGCGGCGAGCTTCGTGTTGCCGATCTCCAACCCGGCCAATCTCGTCTTGTACAGCAGCGACATGCCGTCGCTCGGTGCATGGCTCGGCGCGTTCGCGCTGCCGTCGCTCGCTTCGATTGTCGTCACTTTTTGGATGCTCCGTCTGGTCGAGCGAAAACGTCTGTCGGGAAGTTGTGCGTGTGATGTCGATCGACCCGTGCTGTCGCATGGCGGCTGGGCCACTCTTGGCGGCATCGTCATGACCGCCGGGCTGCTGTTGGTCATGTCGGCGCTCGATCGACCCTTGGGCCTGCCCACGGCATTGGCGGGTATCTGCACTGCCCTCGCGGTCTCGCTGCTTGCGCGCTCTTCGCCGATCAGGCTGGCGAAAGGTATTTCTTGGGGCGTTCTTCCATTGGTGGGAGGGCTCTTCATTCTGGTTGAAGCGCTTGAGCGGACCGGTGTCATCGGCGCACTGGCGGCCGCCCTTGCGAATGTCCCACGCACTCCGGCATTCGCTGCGCTGGTTTCGGGCAGCGTCGTCGCCGTCGCCTCCAATCTCGTCAACAACCTGCCCACCGGTCTGATCGCGAGCACTGTCATCGCCCAGTCTCATCCCGCTCGTCTTGTCGTCGATGGACTGTTGATCGGCGTCGATATCGGCCCCAATCTGTCAGTCACGGGATCGCTGGCAACGATCCTTTGGTTACAGGTGATCCGGCGTGAGGGCGAAGATGTCTCGTTCTGGCGATTCCTCAAAGTCGGTGCCGCGGTCATGCCCCCAGCACTCGTCGCCGCGTTGGGCACGCGAATGCTGATTGATCTGTCGCTTTGATCGTCGAAGAGCGACGTCAACTTCAATCCGCTCGGGAGCCACGATTTTCTATTAGCCGTCTGGTGCGAGACATCATTGGGACATGGTAAGGAGCGCCACCGCGGATCATGCGTGGCGCTTTGCCGCTCTTGCTGATGAGGTTTCGTGGCGATGCAGACCGTCAGGAGGGCGCCTCAATGCCGGTCACCCAATGGCCCCGTGGTCGCCTTCGTCCGTTCATAGAGAGCCCGCAGGGTCGCCGATAGCGATCCTCTCCACGAACCCCTCGCGCACCCGGTCATAGACGCGCATGGCGAGATCCGCTTGATGGCTTCGATGCCTTCGATCGACCGTTCTGTTCTGGGAGTCATATCGCCTTCGGCAGCAGAATCGTCTGGAGCCAGCGCGCTGGCTTCCACGGTGACGGCCAAACCGCGCTAATATAAATCAAGGCGAAAACGGGAACTCGTGAGTGAGCGGGCCATTGAGGCAGTCCTACAGGATCGCCTTGCTCGTGACATCGGTTCTCATTGTTGAGGATGAAATCCCCGTCGCCATGGATTTGGAACGCATCCTCGAGGACGCGGGTCACTGCGTCGCGGTGATTGCCGCAGATCAGAACGAGGCAATGTTCGCAGGGGCAAAGGTGGATTTCGCCTGTCGATATTAATCTTCGCGATGGAGCAGGACCCGAAATCGCGCGAGACCTTGCCGAGCGGTTTGGCGTTCGCATTGTATATGGAACCGCCAACCCGGCACAAATTGGGAAACCGGCCGCAAATGCGATTGGATGCATCAGAAAGCCGTTCAGCGAGGCGGCCATTTTGGCAGTGGTGACTTCAGCCAGTGCCAATCAGCAAGACGCAACGATGCGCGAAGACATCATTCGGCTCTGATCGGCGGCTCGTCGCGATACATCGACCTTACCGGAATGGTCAGGCTGACAACCAGTCCGTCAGCAGCCCAGTCCCGATCAATCCGACCGCCCATCTGGCGGGCGACGCTCAGTTCCATCAATTTGGTTCCGAAGCCCTCTTGCTGTGGCGGTACCACCGCTGGCCCACCCCGCTCGGACCATGATAGGAGGGCCGTCTCGCCATCCGGACAGGTGCTGATCACTACCACGCCGTCATCAACGGACAAGGCTCCATATTTGGCAGCGTTGGTGGCAAGTTCGTGGAAGAGTAACGCCAACGGCGTCGCCGATCGGTCGTCGATCGATAGGTCTTGACCCTCAAGCCTGATCCGTTCGCGATAGGGGGCAAGAAGTTCTCCCATCATGCCGTGGAGGCTGCTCTGATTCTTCTCGGGACGCGAAGCGTCCGAGTGAGGCCGAACAAAGTCATGGGCCTTCCCCAGAGCCAGGATGCGGTCGCGCAGGTCCATGGCAAGGGGTTGCAGGTCCGGGTGATGGCGGCTCGAGAAAGTGATCAAGCCCCCTATGACGGCAAAGATGTTCTTGATACGGTGGCTTAGTTCGTGCGCGAGTGCCTCGCGTTGCGCCTGCATCATCTTCTGGTCGTGGATGTCGGTGCAAGTTCCGAACCAACGGGTGATCGCTCTCTTATCATTGCGGATCGGGAGCGCTCTACCCAGCGTCCAGCGGTACTGGCCCTTAGCGTCGCGCAGGCGATATTCGATCTCGTAAGGCTCGCCTGTCTTGAGCGAATGGCGCCAGACCGACCAGGCACGTTCCTGGTCGTCGGGATGGAACATGCCGTTCCAGCCTTCCCCGTCGGTTGAGCCATCGGGAACGCCGGTGAATTCGTACCAACGCGCATTGTAATAATCGTGGAAGCCATCCGGCCTGGCCGACCAGACCATCTGCGGCATCGTGTCGGCCAGGATTCGGAAGCGGGACTCCTGTTCGTCGCGCTCGCGGCCGCTGCGATCCGTCGATCTGCGCAGCGTGAGAAGCGTCATGATGTTCTGGGCGAGGACCAATAGTCCTTGCTGCTCAACGGCGGTGAGGCCTGCGCGCGGCTGCGTGTCGATCACGCAGAGCGCACCGAGCGGCACGCCGTCTTCCGTACGCAAAGGCGCTCCGGCATAAAAACGGATATTAGGGTCGCCGAGAACCAGTGGATTGGTCTCGAAGCGCGGATCCAGCCGGGCGTCCGGCACGACCATGATCGTATCGCCGAGCATGACATGGGCGCAGAAAGAGGCGTCCGGGCTGGTCTCGCGAGGCTCCAGCCCTGTTTTTGCGGGAAACCACTGACGCTTGCTCTCGACGATACTGACCAATGCGATCGGCGCTTCGCAAAGCGATGACGCAAAATCCGTGATCGCGGTCAGGCGCGGATCGTCAGTCAGTTCGAACAGGTCGAAGCTCTTGAGGATCGTGTCGCGGGTTAAGCCCTCGGACGCGGCGGCAGCCGCTTCAACCTTGTGCTGCATGAAATGAGCGCACCTTTCGAGCGAGCGCGGAAATGGATGCGTGGGTCCAGAAACGCATGGCGGGGGACGGGACCGTCGCGACCTGGCATATCCGCCCGCCGCGTCTATCAGAGAGGTCGCTCGCCGGTGACTGCCCTATACGCCCGGCGTGCGAGAACGCGCACGCCCCAGCCGAGCGTGAAGGTCACGACAAGCGGGACGACCGCTCTGATGGCGCCTTCGATCAGATAGCCCTCGACCGCCCCGCTCAAGCCGGAACCGCCCTCATCGCGGTCGATCTCGGCGCCGATCAGAATCCCCAGCACGTTGCTCACCATCCCTCGTCTCCTCACTCGATCGACAGGTCTACGGAGCTAACCCCGTAATAGCTCGAAACGCGGTCGGCATAGGCCTGGTTGAAATCAGGCGCGTTGTTCGCCCAGCTGGGGCCGCCCTCGAGCTGCCGGCGGTCGATGGTTACGATATAGCCATCGGCGACATGATCATAGGAGAGAAGCTCGAATGGCAGCGGATAATAGCTCTTGCCGATGCCGAGAAACCCGCCGAGGCTCAGCACCGCGAAGGTCGCGCCACCCGTGCGCTTGTTGATCATGAAGCTGTAGACCGAGCCAAGGGCATCACCGTCGCGCGTCGCGACCTTTGTGCCATCAACCTTATTGGAAGCGAGCAGGAGGTTCGTGGGCTCCGCGCCCACCTTAGCGTCGTTGCTGTCCGTCATCATTGGATCCTTCATTGCTTGCGGACAAACCCTTTCCGCCCGCGCCCGTTCCCTGGAGATCAGCCAGGCGTTCGCGATAGAGGCGTGCAAGATCGGCGTGGGCCAGTCTTGCCGATGCCGATTGCGTTCTCGCCAAGGCGCTCCGCTTCCGCCAAACGTTTCGTGTAATAGTCGATGTCGCGCTTTCGCTTGTCCACGAGCCGTTTCCCGTTTCCTGGATGCGAGGCGGCCGAAGCCCACCCGCAGATATGTTCAATCCCTGTCTCGACCGCTGGCGACCAATGCTCCGGTCGTCAAAGCCCGTAGGCTGGCGCCTGGCGCGGTGAGCAGCGGCCGGTCGCGAGCGAGATCACGGGCAAGGTCGAGCCACTTGCCATAGCTGCGCTCGGGGCCCCCTTCGGCCCGGCGCGCTTTGCCGCGCAGTTCGGTCGCGGTGTCTCCGGTCCCAGCGCCTGCGGCTTCGCGGCACCTTTCTACCGACACGCCCGCCAATTTCGATATGCGGCAGGACATCAACGCCAAGGTGGATGCCTTCGCGATCTTTGCCGAGAATGCACTCAATCGGACGGACGAGTGGCTGGTGGTCGGCGGCTTGCGCTACGACGATGTGAAGCTCGACCGGCATGTCCTCAACGCGACGAGCGGCGCGGTTCAGACATATGGCCAGAAGTATCACCCGATCTCCTGGCGTGCAGGCACCGTCTACAGCGTCGCCCCTCGCACCCGGCTTTTCGCGCAATACACCTATGCCGTCTCGCCGCTCAGCGGGCTCCTGTTCCTCAGCGCGTCGAATGCGGCGTTCAAGATGACGACCGGCCATAGCTACGAAGGCGGAGTGAAAACCTCGCTGACCGGGACAGGCGTCGAGCTGACTGCTTCGGCCTTCTATATCCGTCAGGATGATATGCTGTCTCGCGATCCGACCAACCCGGCCCTCGTGTTCCAGGGCGGTGCCCAGCGATCCCGTGGGTTCGAACTATCGCTGAACCTGCCGGTCACGCCGGAACTCAGCATCGCGGCCAGCGGGACCCTGCTTGACGCCGAATATCTGGAGCTGATCGAGGCCGGAGGCGTCAACCGTGCGGGCAATCGGCCGCAGAACGTCCCCGAACGTCTCGCCGATATTGTCGTGACGTGGTCGCCCAAAGCACTGCCGATCACCGTGGTCGGCAGCATGCGCCACAATGGCGATTTCTACACCGAGACGGCGAACGTCACGAAGGTCAACGCCTTCACGACCTTCGACGCGGCAATCTCCTGGAATGCATCCGTCGGCACAGTCACGCTGCGCGGGCGCAACCTCACCGACAAATTCCATGCTGACTGGTCTGGCTACGCTTCCGGCCTCGTCTTCGTAGGCGCGCCGCCGAACTCTCCTTCAGCAAACGCTTCTGAGCCGTCCGGCCACCATCGAATCGGAAAAGTATCTCGCATGAAAACATCGATCATGGCCCTGGAGGCTGTCATGAACTGGCGGCGATATCGGCGGCCTGTTTCATCATGATGCATGCGAAGGCGATGACGTGAAATCCGGCGAGTGTTTGAGCGTAACGCTCATAATCTTTGACGAGGCCGCGAAAGCGTGTTGCCCAGGCGAATGAGCGTTCGACCACCCGGCGTCGTGGAGGAAAGGCAAGTGGTTGTGCGCCAGCATAGCAACTCCCGAAGCAAATCGTACCTCTTTCATCAAGGGGTGATGACCGCGGGGCCCACTCCAATACGGTGCAGACCTTGGAGGCTCGGGACGCCGCCCCATGCCAATGCACCAAGCAACAAGCAGATCAGTTGTGGTGGGGAACCGATTTCGCCTAATCTGAAGTGGGCGCAAATCGCTCCGCCAAGAAATCCCGTAACCAGTATTGCGCCGATCAACCTGGTGCGCGGGGGCGTGTAAAGCAGGATCGCGATCGCGATAATTACGGCGAGCGCCGGTGCCTGCGTCAGCGCGAAGCCGGTCGCGGCGAATTCTTGAGCAAGCACCTTTGGCCGGAACATCATCGTCGCGGCGTCGAGGCCCAACAGTATGATCACCGATATGCGGCACGCCAGACTGATTTTGTTTCGTGTCATGGTTGTGGTCATAGATTTGTCCCTAGCGCGCCAATCACGCTGAACGCGTGGCCGCATAACGGATCGGGGGCACCGGGTGAGCGCAACGCGACCAAAGCGGAGAATCACGCGACGGAAAAATCGGCTGCATTATTCGACGAACTAGGATAACCCCGCGACGAAGACGGTCGGCGAATACGTCATTGTCATGTTATCAGCGGGCGCGTGAACCGGGAACGATCCTCGATGCCCTGGCGGCGCGAATTCTTGACAGGAATGGCTCTGACCATTCTGCTTTGGATCGTTGCGCTGTTATTGTGGGGGGCGAACGATATTGCATCCGGCCGCCGTTTGCCGGACGGTTTGCGGTTGTTGCAAGGCGCAACCCTTGTCATCGGGGTCTCGCTGTCTGCGGTGCTGGCGGGATGCATCGTGCTGGCCCGGCGCCTGCCACAGCGGCAGGCGATCGCCGCAATCGCGGTGGTTGCGATCGCGATCGCGCTGCTTCACGGCGCGATCGACACGCAAATCCACTTGAGCCTGGTGGAAAGGCTCGGCGCCGCGTCCGGACTTCGACGTGCGCCCTGGGTGCGGCTGTTCAACGGCGGCCTGATGCCGTTCGCCCTGATCTATGGTCTTTATGCGACCGCATTGGCGCTGATGCTTAGCGCGCGCGCGGTGCGGGTCAGCGAGCACCGGCTGGCCGAGGCTCGCAACGCCGCTCAGAACGCCGAACTGGCGGCGCTTCGCTTTCAACTCAATCCGCATTTCCTGTTTAACACGTTGAACGCCATATCGTCGCTGATCGTAACGAACCGAAACGCGGATGCCGATCGAATGACGATGAAGCTCTCGGACTTTCTCCGCTTGACGCTGGAAGCTGATCCGGAGGCAGAAGTGACGCTGGATGAAGAACTGGCGACTACTCAATCCTATCTGGATATCGAAGCGGTGCGTTTCGGTGAGCGGCTGCGATTTGAGTTCGAATGTCCTGCCACCTTATTGGAAGCTCGTGTTCCGAGCTTTCTGCTGCAACCGATCGTCGAGAATTCGATCAAATATGCGGTGCTGCCGTCGCGACTCCCGATCACACTCTCGCTGCGCGCCACGTGTGCTGACGAGATGCTCCAGTTGCGCATCAAAGACGATGGCAGGCAAAGTTTCGGGACCCCGTCGCCCGGTGGAACAGGCCTCGGGCTGCGGAACGTTCGCAAGCGTCTGACGGCGTTTTACGGGGACCAATGCGACCTGTCTGCAACCGCAACCGACGGTGGTTTCGTCGTGGTGCTGACACTGCCGCTGCGTTTCGCTGAGAAGATCGAGGCGGCGTGATGCGCGTCCTGTTGGTAGATGACGAGCCGCTGGCAATTGAGCGGATGAGAGTGGCGCTTACAGGTATGAGCGATATCGAGGTCGTCGGTAGCGCCGGTGATGGAGAGCAAGCCGGCGAGCAGATCGCGGTGCTCAATCCCGACCTTGTCTTGCTCGACGTGCAGATGCCCGGGCTGAACGGTATGGAGCTCGCGCGGCGGCTGGGCGATGGGCAGGACCGTCCCGATCTGGTTTTTATCACCGCGTTCAATGATTTCGCGATGGAGGCGTTCGAGGTCGAGGCTGCGGACTATTTGTTGAAGCCGGTCAGTTTCGAGCGCTTGCGCATCGCGATCGATCGGGTACGGCGTCGTCGCGCATTGCTCGAGGCGGACGGTCGGGCGCGCGAATTGCGAGTTGCAGTGGCGGCCCTGCACGCTGCGCCGCCGGCGGAGAGCGCGGCTGTCGGCCGGTATGACGACGGTATTTGGGTCCCCGGCCGGCAGGGCGCGGTACGAGTGCCGGTGGGGACGATCGACCGGATTGAGGCCGCGCGTGACTACGTGCTGCTCTACACGTCGATCAGGAGTTATATCCTGCGCGCCAGGATGAACGATATCGAAGGCCGCATCGATCCCAGCTTAATGGTACGCGTTCACCGATCGCATATGGTGCGCATCGAGAGCGTTGTTCGCGTAGAACGCCCCGGCAAGGGGGTGCTGCGGCTCGTGCTGAATGATGGCGCCAATCTTCAGGTGGGGCCGAATTACCAGCCGCTCGTGGTAAAGGCGCTGCGGCTTTAGCGGCAGGCGCCGCATTTGTCGCGTGCACGACGGGACCGGTCGCAAATCTTTTCGAAAGCAACAACCGCTCGGCTCCGATCTTCTCATGGGAATCAACCGAAAAGAAATTTCGTATAAGCGCGCGCGCGTGCGGGCCGCCGCCACGGGCAATATACTCATGTTCCTCGGCATCCACTCGCTGGCCATGCCGGTGGAGGCCCGCGTTCCGCAAGAGGCGCTCGGGCTGGTTGCCGCGGAGCGGGCCTTTGCCGCTGATGCGAGGCGAATCGGCATCACGGCGGCGTTTCGAACCCATGTCGCACCCGACGGTATCCTGATCCGGCCCGATCCCACCCCAGCGCTGGAGGCGTTGGCGAAGGACATCGATGTGCCGGGACAGCGTCTCGAATGGCAACCAGCAATCGCTGCCATCGCGTGGTCGGGAGATCTCGGTTTCACGACCGGGCCATATTATTTCACAATTGGCGAAACCACGCTGAGCGGTCGTTATTTGACGATCTGGGAACGGGGTGCAGATGGCCGCTGGCGCTGGTTCCTGGATCATGGGCTACCGGGGACCAAGGCTGCATCGATCAAGCCGTTTCCCAGCGAAGCAGTGATGCTGCGTAACGGTGTTGTCGATGCCGACCAGAATGACAGGCCGCAATCGGCCTCCTCGGCAGACGCCGCGCTCAACGCGGCGATCCTGACAAGCGGCACAACGGTCATTCCGCGGTGGCTGGCCTCCGATGGCTTCCTGCTGCGGCCGGCGCGCGGCATGGTGGGAAAGCGTGATGCGGTGCGAGCATCGGGCAAGCGCATACATATGCGAGCGGCGCAGACATCGGGCATGCGGTTTTCGCGAGCGGGCGATCTCGCTGCCAGCTACGGATACCTGTCAAACTCACAGACCGGAACCAAGCATTACTATGTCCGTGTCTGGCGCCGTGACCGCTCTGGTTGGCGGTTACTAGTCGATGAACTCACCTGATGCATGTTTGATCTGCTTGGCAGCGACAGGGTTCCGGAAAACTTAAGATCTTATCACGGTATCAACGATTTACCCGGCTCGGCGTGGCCGTTCGCCAGGCAAGCACAGGCGAGCCGTCGCCTCGTACAGGCAGGTACGTATCTTCCGCTGCGAGCTGTAACTCAGCGCCAAAACGATTTGGGGCAGTCCGTTCGCGGGTCGCCCTTCGTGCGCGCGACGCCGGGCTTTTACGTCGCCGGTTCGTCCGGGCTGGTCGCAAAGCGCCGGCAATGGATGCCCCTTTCATCCTAGCCGCACGGGTGAAGCGCACCAGGTGCGCACGCAACCACATGAAAACAGATAAAAAGGGATGTTCCAGTGAACCGTGCCATGCCTTCCGCGTCCGCTCGCGGCCATCGCAAGACCATCGCTCGTGGACGGGCCGCCTTGCTGCTCGGGAGCGCACTCGTCCCGCTGGCGATCGCAGCCACCGCGCACGCGCAGGATCAGACCGTGATTCTCGACGAGGGACAGCCGCCGATCGCGGTAGCGCTAGGCACGGGCAACGATCGGGTCGTGGTCGATATCTCGCGGGCCAACGCTGATACCGGCGTGCTGGACCTGACCGGCCTGACCACCGGCCCGCTGACCGACGCCGGGGGCCTCGATACGATATGGCTGCGCGCCACCACCAGCCAGACGCGTGACGTCACCTTCACCAACGTGAAGGGCGCGAATACCCGGCAGTTCGTCCGCGCGGATTCGGCCACAGGCACCCCGTTCGACGGCGGTACCGTCTATGAGGCATCCGGCAACGATACCGTGCTGACGCTGGAGAATCGTTCGCGCTCGCCGATCCCGAGCGACCCGGCCAAACTGCCGAACAATGCCCAGATGCAACTCCTCTATGGCCCATTGCGGCTGGCGGGCGACGGCACGGTAGTGTTGAGCTTTTCGGTGCAAGCTTCGGATCAGCCCGATGCGACGCAGCAGGCGATCCGCGTCGAGCCGGGTTCGACCTTGCAGAGTCAGGGGCAGGGGGGTGACGGGAAGCTGTCGCTGATCGTCGATGCCGATGTGGGCGGAGACAGCGCTTTGGCGGGCCTGATCGATGTCAGCAATGCGCAATCGCTACGCATCACGCGCAATTCGCGGGTTCAATTGCTGGAGGGCACGGGGATCATCGGCGGGGCGGCGGATATCTTCCTTGACGCCAATGGCTGGGTCAATTCGACCAACGCCGCCTTTTCCGACATCACCCTCATCAAGAGCTCGGGCCGGGTGTTCAATTCCACGCGGGTCAGCGTCGCGGGGCAGAACGGCAATCCCACCGCGGGCGGGGTCGCTATCAGGCTCGAGAACGGCAAGCTCTACAATAATCTGACGGAGGCCGAATCCGGCACCGGCGCGGTCTCCGGCGGCATTGGCAATATCATCGGCGGCAGCACGGGCGTGCTTGCCGCCGCCGGCGACAATTATATCGAGAATGTCGGCGACATTCGCGCCAGCACCGGCGCGGCGATCCAGAGCCTGCGTGGCACGTCCGTCCTGCGCAACGCCGTGTGGACCTTCTCGAAGGGCGGCACGCGCGCAGGGACGATCACCGGCGGGCTGATCGAGGGTGAACGCGTGGCCTATCTGGGCGGCGCGGGCACCGACATGGTGGTCAATTCCGGCACGATCACGGGCAATATCGATCTGGGCGATCGGGAGGACATGTTCCTCTACACTGGCGCCACCAACGGCGTCACCGGCACGATCGAGGGCGGCGCGGGGCTGGACGGCTATGGCCGCTCGTTTAGCGCCAGCGCGACGCACACATTGTCCAACAACATTCTCGGCAACGGCAACAGCGGCTTCGAGATGCATGGCATCGAGGTGAGCGGGGCGGACACCATCGTCACCGTCGCGGCCGCCGGAACGCTCGACGCCGGGCTGATGGCGGTCGGCGACGGCACGCTCATCAACACCGCGAACATTAATTCGGCGGACTTCGGTGTCTATGTGCGCGACATCGCCAATGTCGCGCGCGGAATGCGTTTCATCAATCGCGGCAACGTACGCGGCACTAAGGGCGTATATGGTCTTACCGGGATCGCCAGCTTCCTCAACGAAGGGCTGATCCGCGGCACCGACGGCTTCGGGGTGTTCCTCAACATCGGCGAACTTGGCGAGGCGCGGCCCACGCTCGATTTCCGTAATAGCGGCACGATCGAGACCGAGTCCGATTATGGCGATGCGCTGGGGATGCAGTTCGACGCCACCAATGGTGATGGTCCGCTGGCGGATATCGTCAACACCGGCACGATCCGCAACACCGGAGAGAGCGAGTCGTTCGACGCGACCGAACAGTTCGCGGTGAACCTGCGCGACGTCAGCGGAGGGAATAATTCCTTCCGCTTCACCAATGACGGCGTGGTGGAATCGGGCGGGCGCGGTGTCAGCGGCGTATCGATCGAGGGCGCGCGCGCCGACGTCATCAACAGCAAGACGATCCGCGCCGACGGCAAGGGCGCGGTCGCGCTGCGCGTCGTCGATTTCGTCACTCCCGCCGCGCCCGCGACCGTTGCCAGGATCACGAACAGCGGCACGATCAGCGCCAATGGCGGGGCATGGGCGGATTCTGGCAGCAAGCAGGTGCGGACCGCCGCGGCGGTGGTAATCGGCATCGATGGCGGCAACGCGCGAGCCGA
>JAFKLV010000444.1 GCA_017304125.1 Sphingomonadales bacterium | reverse complement strand
GTCAAGGAAAAGGGCTTTCGCGGGCTGCGCATCTTCCCATATGGCCACAAGATGCCGCCCAACCACGCCGTGTTCTATCCGCTCTACGCCAAGTGCATCGAGTTGGACGTCCCGGTGCAGTTGCAGGTGGGGCACACGGCAGCGATGCTGCCGTCGGATCCGGGTCGTCCGATCTATCTGGACGATGTGGCGGCGCATTTTCCCGAGCTGAAGATCGTCGGCGCTCACATCGGCTACCCCTGGACGGACGAGATGATCGCCGTGGCCTGGAAGCATCCGAACGTCTACATCGACACCACGGCGCACTTCCCCAAGAATTTCCAGTCGCAGTTCGTGAAGTTCCTCAAGACGTACGGCCAGGACAAGGTGATCTTCGGCACGTCATATCCGGCAACCTTGCCGTCCATCCAGCGGGCGCTGCGCGAGGTGGACATGCTCGAGTTGCCTGCCGCCGTGCGACGGAAGTTTCTCTACGAGAACGCCATGAAGGTATGGAAGATACCTGCCGCATGATGATCGAGCTTCCAAGTAAGACGCTGGCAGCATTGGTTGAAGCTGCGGCCCGAACCTACGGCTCGAAGCCGGCCCTGGTCGTTTATGACAAATCGCTGAGCTACGAGGAGTTGTACCAGCGCGCTCGCCGCACGGCGTCCGCGCTGCTGGGTGACGGTCTCGAGCCGGGCGACCACGTCGCCCTCTGGCTGCCCAATGACTTCGCCTTCACCGAGCTCACTTTTGCATGCGCAATGGCGGGCTTGGTGATCGTGCCGCTGAACACGCGGCTGCGTTCCAGCGATGCCGCCGATGCTTTGGCCAAGAGCCGCGCCAAGGCGCTGTTTTTCACGGAATCCTTCCTGGGCGTGGACTACTTGGCCATGGTGGAAACGCTGGTTTCCAGTGGCCAGCTCCCCCAGCTTCGGCGCGTGGTCAACGTCGGATCGCTTGAACGGGGAAGCCTCGTCTGCCTGCAGCGCTGGCTGGATGCTGCCCACCCTGCCCCGCTGCCGGAGGTGGACGAGAATGCTCCTGCCGCCTTGAACTTCACCTCGGGTACCACGTCTTCGCCCAAGGCAGCCGTGCTGTCGAACCGGAGCGTTGTCCACATCGCGCGCGAAGTCGCCGTGCGCATGGAGATCAGCCCTTCCGACCGCATGGCCAGCGCCATGCCGTTCTATCACAACGGTGGGCTGATTCCCACGTTGCTCAGCTGCATGATGGCGGGCTGCACCCTCTACACGCAGCCGAAGTTCGACGCCGACTATACGCTCGAGACGATAGGGCGAGAGCGCTGCACGATCGCGGGTGGTGTCGGCACCATGTTCGTCATGATGCTGGACAGCCCCAAGCTGGCCTCGACAGACCTCACGAGCATCCGCGCCGCCCGCGTGACCGGGCCGGCCGACATGCGCCGCCGCATTTGGGAAGCGTTCGGCCACCCCATGCTGTTCAGCCTCTACGGAATGACCGAATCGACCGCAGCGGTTACGTTGACGTGTCCCGGTGATTCCATGGACGAGCAGCTCAACACGAACGGCAAGCCGCTTCCCGGCACCGCCATCCGCATCGTCGATGCCCAAGGC
>JAFKLV010000443.1 GCA_017304125.1 Sphingomonadales bacterium | reverse complement strand
ACGCAGCGCGAGGTCGGTGCGGCGGTGGCCAAGGCGGCGAAGGCCTCGGGCGTCGAGGCGGCGCCGGCCGACCACCGGCTCGAGGGCGACCGCGAGGCGCTGATCGAACAGCTCCGCGCCGAGCGCCAGCAGGCCGCGCGCGATGCCGAAGCGGCGGGCGACGATGCCTCGCCGCTTGGGTTCGAAGACCCGTTCAAGCATTGATTGTCGGGGAGGCGGCTGGCCTCCCCGACAATTTCTAAGCCGCTCGTTTGAGAAAAGCGCGTGACGCGGGTGCGTCGCGGTGGCACGGTCGTGCGCGATGGCAGTCAATATCCAGCGCACCCTGATCGGCGACGAAGGGCTGACCCCCACCAGCCACGCCGGCCTGACCTTTCCCTTTGGCGAGCGCGGGCCGCAGCCGGGCGAGCTGTTGACCGTGGCGGAGGGGATCCGCTGGTGGCGGGTGCCGATGTCGGGGCCGCTCAAGCACGTCAACGGGCTGATCCTCGACGATGGCGACGGCGCCGCGATGGCGATCGACACCGGCACCGCCTCGCCGCGCTCGACCGAGGCGTGGAACACGATCCTCGAAGGCCCGCTCGCCGGCACGCGGATCTCGCGCGTGCTGGGCACGCATCTTCACCCCGATCATATCGGCCTCGCCGGCTGGCTGTCGCGGCGCTTCGACGATGCGCCGCTGGTGATGACGCGCACCGAATGGCTGATGGCGCGGATGCTGTCCGCCGATGCCCGGCCCGAAGTGCCGCGCGAACAGCTCGATTTCTGGCGCGGCGCCGGGTGGGACGAGGAACAGATGGCGCGCGGCGCCGGGTCCGGCTGGTCCAATTTCGCCAAGATGATCTCGCGCCTGCCGCTGCGCTATCACCGCATCCGCGACGGCGAGACGCTGCGGATCGGCGGCGCCGACTGGCAGGTGATCACCGGCACCGGGCACAGCCCCGAACATGCCTGCCTCGTCGATTACGAGCGGCGCATCCTCGTGTCGGGGGATCAGGTGTTGCCGCGGATCAGCTCGAACGTGTCGATCCACGTCAGCCAGATCAACGACGACCCGCTCGGCGACTGGCTCGAATCGATCGCCAAGTTCAAGCAATTGCCGGACGATCTGCTGGTGCTGCCGGGGCATGGCGATCCGTTCTACGGGCTGCACGCGCGGCTCGACGCGCTCGATCGCGAGCATCGCGAGCGGCTCGATGCGCTGGTCGACCTGATGGCCACGGGGCCGCTGCGCGCGGTCGATTGCTTCGCCACTTTGTTCCGTCGCCCGATCGGGCCGGAGGTGATCGGCATGGCGACGGGAGAGGCGCTGGCGCATCTGCGCCGGCTGGAGATCGAGGGCCGCGCGACGTGCGAGACCCGCGACGGCGTGTGGTGGTTCGCCCGCCGCTAAGCCACTTCCACTTCGATCCTGCGCCACTATGATCCGCCCGCTGCCGGGGGGCGAATCGGAGTGTGGTTATGACCGATCCGTCGCTGCGCGATCGCGCCGTCCGGCTGTACGACGCCTTTACCCATGAGCATCGCGATCGCCGCACCCTGTTGCGCGAGATGACCGCGCTGGCCGGGTCGGTCGCCGCCGCC
>JAFKLV010000442.1 GCA_017304125.1 Sphingomonadales bacterium | reverse complement strand
CTCGCGGCATGGCGCAACATCCAGCGGTTCAAAGGCCGTCCACTTTCACGGGCGATGAGAAACGCTAGCGAGAAAGTAATCGCAGGCGGTGCGGACCTCGGCAAACGTGCTGCGAGATTCGTTGAGAGCCACCCCGGGGCCAAATCGGCCGTTTCGCGTGGGCAAGAAATCGCCACCAAGAGCGCAAACGCAATCGCTTCTGGGGCTCGCAAAACTGTGGCCGCACTCCCGGACGGCATGACCGACTGGAGCGGCGCCGCGGTCGAGTCGATGCAACGAACGGTTGGACGAGTTTCGCGAGTGGGGCTCTCCTCCAAACGTGTGGTTGCCCGCCACAAGAAGCACGGGCATGATGTCGTGGTGCATTCCGACCTTCGCCGCCTCGACCTTGAGCTGATAGACGGTGTACGTGGACGAGGCCCATCCTGGTACTATCCGGCCGCAGCGGCACTCTCGGGAATGGGCGCCGGACTTGTAATCTCAGGTGGAGAACTCATCACCGTTGCCTCCGCTGGCGCCGGGGCAGCGCCTTCCGGAGCAGCAATCGCTGGCGCTTTCGCTGGCGACGCTGCAATTGTTCTTGGGCTCGCGTCTCGCTCCGTTGGCCATGTCGCGCTGCTCTACGGTTACGATCCGGAAGAGCCTGCCGAGAAGCTGTTCGTGATGACTGTCGTCAACGTCGGGACTGCAACGTCTGCTACAGCTAAGACTGCCGCGATGGCGGACATCTCCCGGTTGACCCAAGCGCTGGTCCGCGGAAAGACGTGGGCGATCTTAGACAAGTCAATTGTCACCAAGGTCTCCGCGCAGTTCGCAAAAGCATTCGGCTTTCGACTTACCAAGCAAGGACTCGGCAAGGTTGTCCCTGCAGCGGGGATACTCATTGGTGGCACCCTCAATTGGTCCACCTTGGAGGGAATCGTTGACGCCGCAGATTTCGCTTATCGACGACGCTTCCTCCTAGAGAAGTACCCTCACCTCGCAGATGACGAAGCACCTGAATCGAAATCTGATCCTGACCTAAATGAACCAGACTCTGCCGACGAGACGATCAGCGTTCTCGGCAAGCTTGCGGAAGAAGGCGGGCCGGACCTCCGCTGATTACGAAAACTCCGTCCGATGGAGCACTCGCTTGGTCAAGTCCATCGCGCCTGCGCCTAGACTGGTGAGGTTTCCTTTGCACAATAGCGAGAAGGGCTCGCACTGACAAGGTCCGAGTGCAAGGTTCAAATCGCCGTGGTTGGGAGCATCTACACCGACTTTGACGCAGGGGCAATCGAGCGGTCTGGGCTCAAGTCCACTGAACGTCACCTGCAATTGCGTCCTTAATATTGGCCCCTTTAAGGCGGGCCCCCCTCAGGCTGGCACCAGTTAGGTTGGCGTCGGCGAGATTCGCGTCTGTGAAATCCGCACCGTCAAGGTTCAGTCCTTTGAAGTTCACCCCACGCAAGTCGGTGCCGGCGAAATTTAATGTTGCACCATCGAGCGTCGCTCCGGTCAAATCTGCCCCACGCGTTATGAAAGGAGAACTGCTGTATTCACCTTCCTGACGAGTCACCGACAGGCTTGTCCCCTCAAAAAGCGCACCACTGAGG
>JAFKLV010000441.1 GCA_017304125.1 Sphingomonadales bacterium | reverse complement strand
GGATCATCAGGCTGGTATAATATTCGTTCGTCACCACCACGACATTAGGAAAGGCGGTGTAGGCGTGGGTGATCAGCTTGTGGATATTGCTGTCCGGCTCCTCATCGAGCATTGCCGGCTCGTAACCGATGCGCCCGGAGACCTGGCGGATATTGGCGCCGAAGCTGTCGACCATGCTCGGCGCGTCGACGAACAGATTGCCGATCGATGCCGCGTGGAGCCGCTGGACGTGATAGCCTTCGAGAAACGGCTCGAGCACCACTTTCCAATTGGCCTTCAGGTCGAATGTCTTGCGGCCATAGACATGCGCGGTCGGCAGGCCGAGCGCGGTAAAATCCGCATCGACCTGCGGTGAAAGCTGCGACACGTCGAGCGCGCCGCCGTCGAGCTGGGCATAGATCACCCCACCCCAGACGACACTGGGGAGCTGTTTCAGCCCGCGCTGATCCTTGATCACCCCTTCGAACATGTCCGCGCGGGCGACGCCGATCAGCTTGCCGTCGAGGCCATAGGTCCAGGCGTGATAGGGGCAGACCATCCGTCCCTGTTTGTGGACCGCGCAATCCTCGACCAGCTTGGCGCCCTTGTGCTGGCAGGCGTTGATGAACACGCGGATCTCGTCGTCGCGGGTTCGTGTGACGAGCAAAGGCTTGCCATAAGCCTCGACCGCGACGACCGATCCGGGGTCGGGCAACAAGGCGGCGACCGCGATCGGCACGGCATGTTTAGCGAACACCTTCGCCTGCTCCGCCTCGAACCGCGCACGGCCGGTAAAGATCGCATTGGGGCGAGAGGCCGCCAGCGGCACGTTCACCGCGTCGCGCTCGGCCGGAATACGACGGATCGCCTGCTGCTGGCTTTCGGTGAGATCGGACAACCGCGTGACCTTGCGCTCGGACGGTTTCGCGAGCTCGGCGACATCATTCATGGCGCACCTCTCCTCTCTTGCGGTCGAGTCTAGCGCGCCAATAATCTAATAGCAATAGATTTATTGGCGAGGCGCGTCAGCGACTGGTCTGCCCGTCGTCGACGGTGATGCACGTGCCGGTGACGAAATCGGACGCCGGATCAACCAGATACAACAAGGTGCTGGCGAGCTTGGCGGGGGTGCCGAAGCGCTGCCGCGGAAAGCGATCGCGTACCTTGTCGCCGACGCGCTCGATGAAGCCGGCGGTCATTTCGCTCTCGAAGAAGCCGGGGGCGATCGCGTTGACGTTGATGCCATAGGCCGCCCATTCCAGCGCCAGCGTCTCGGTCATGCGGATGATGCCGCTTTTGGTCGCGCAATAGAGCGCCGATGCGCTGGTCGGGGTGTAATGGAACGCGCCGACCGAGGAGAGATTGACGATCCGCCCCGGCTTGCCCGCCGCGATCAGCCGTTGCGCGGCCTCGGTCGCGAACAGGAACGGCGCGCGGAAATTGACCCCGATCACGCGATCGATCGTCTCCAGCGACAGCCGCGTGGCGTAATTGGCGTCGGGGATGCCGGCATTGTTGACGAGGATATCGACCGTGCCGAACGCCGCCTCCGCCGCGTCGAACACCGCCGGGATCGCCGCGGCATCGGTGACGTCGATCGGATGCGCCAGCGCGCGGCCGCC
>JAFKLV010000440.1 GCA_017304125.1 Sphingomonadales bacterium | reverse complement strand
ACCAGCACATACGGGCCGGGGATAGCGGCGTGCTGCAACAGGGTGTGCAGCTCCAGCGCGAACTGCTCGGCGGTGCGCGGCAGATTGGGCAGTTCGTCGGTCGCGATCACCGCGAACGAGGGGACGATCTCCGAGAAGAATTCGTGCTGATCATTGCCGATCATCACCACCACGTCGGGATTGACCGCGCGGAACATCTCGTGGAGCCGGTCCATCGCCGCGAACGACGCGTCGAGCGCGGCACGCCGCGTTTCGAGCGCCAGCCGGTCGCCGATATTCTCGCCTGCGCGCTGCGCCGCCAGTTCGGCATAGGGCAGCTTCTTGCCGTGGAACCACAACGGCACGCCGTCCTTGCGATCACGGTCGCCGCGGAGATCCCAGTCCTCCGCCATCGTATGAAGCTGCGGCGTGTGCGCGCAGCCGATTCCGAGCACTATCTTGGCCATAAATTCCCAACCCCGTCACCCCGGCCTTGAGCCGGGGTCCATTGTGCCTCGGGCGCTACGGCAAGAGCCGCTTGCCCCGCCCTTGCCTCCCGATGGACCCCGGCTCGGAGGCCGGGGTGACGGGAGAAGCTCAGGCTCAGGAACCGACCGAAATACGGTTGGACAGCCGGCCCAGCCCGTCGATCTCCACGTCGGTCAGCTTGCCGTCATAGAGATTGAGGTAGGTGCCGATATTGCCGCGCGGATGCTTCTCGGTGCCCTTGGAGGCGGTGCCGGTGTGGAGGCAGTCGCCCACTTCCATCGTGAACCACTTGCTCGCTTCCGAAATCACCCGCTCGACCGGGAAGAAGTAATTCGCAGTGCTGTCGTCGGCATAGCATTCGCCGTCGATATAGCCGCGGACGCGCAGCGCGTTCGGGTTGGGAATCTCGTCCTTGGTGGTGAGCCACGGGCCCATTGCCGCGAAGGTATCCGCGCCCTTCGACTTGCTGTGATAGATGAACAGCAAATAGGTGTCCTCGCCGCCCTCGAACTTCGGGCGCCACGCCAGATGGTGCGGCTTGATCACTTCGGGGCGCTGCTTCAGCGCGATCGAATCCTGCGAGAATTTCACGCCGCTGGCGGTCACGTCGTTGGTCAGCGTGTAACCGAACACGTAATCGAGCGCGTTTTCCGGGGCGACGTTCTTCGCGGTCTTGCCGAACACGATGACGGGTTCCGGCTCGGGGATCGACTGGCCGTGATCCTTGAGCAGCTCGATCGACTTGTTGTGACCGGTCAGCGCCGAACGCCCCTTGGTGAAGAACATCGGCGCGGTCATCGGCTTGACCGCATATTGGTTGAGATTGTTGTTGTTGACCGCGCAGCCGAGGATCTTCGACGGGCGCGGGTTGGGCGCCATCCAATCGGCATTGGCGAGGTCGATCACCGGCAAGCGCCCGGCGATCGCCGCCTCGATCGCGGCAGCGGCGCTGTCCAGACCGGCATTGCCGGCCTCGATCAGATCCTCCATCCACGCGAAATCGAGCGCAACGGCCTTGTCGTCCGCAACCCGCGCGATCACCGTCGGCTTGCCTGCAATCCTGATCGTACCGAGCTTCATGTCACTCTCCTGCTTTCCTGCGAGCGCCCGTGGGGGGAGCGGTCAGATGGTGTG
>JAFKLV010000439.1 GCA_017304125.1 Sphingomonadales bacterium | reverse complement strand
CTGATTTCTCGAACCTCGGCGATCCGGCCGCGCTGGCGGCGTTCGGGCAGGTGCTGATGATCGATCTGGTGCTGGCGGGTGACAATGCGATCGTCGTCGGCGCGCTCGCCGCCGGGCTGCCGAGCGATCAGCGCCGCAAGGTGATCATGATCGGCATCGCCGCGGCGCTGGTGCTGCGGATCATCTTCGCGCTGATGGTCACCTGGCTGATGGGGATCGTCGGGCTGATCTTTGCCGGCGGCTTGCTGCTGCTCTGGGTCAGCTGGAAATTCTGGCGCGAGATTCGCAGCGGCGGGCATGCCGCCGATCAGGCCGACGACAGCCAGCAGTCCGGCCTCAACCCCGCCAAGAGCTTCGCCGGCGCGGCCTGGGCGGTGGCGGTGGCGGACGTGTCGATGAGCCTCGACAATGTGCTCGCGGTGGCTGGTGCGGCGCGCGAGCATCCGGGCATCCTCGTCGTCGGGCTGTTGCTGTCGGTCGCGCTGATGGGGATTGCCGCCAATGCCATTGCGCGGGTGATCGATCGCTATCGCTGGATCGCCTATCTCGGGCTGGCGGTGATCGTCTTCGTCGCGTTCAAGATGATCTACGAGGGCTGGATCGGCACCGACAGCACGCAGGGGCTGATATCGTTGTTCTGAACGGCGGGTTCACGGCGTATTCAATGCGCAAAAGCGATATCCCCGTTCGAACCTTTGGAGAAACGAGCGTGAAATCCATGCTGCTGCCGTTTGCCGCCGCGACGATCGCGATCGCGGCCCCCGCCGTGGCGCAGAGCGGCGATCTGGCGCAGGTCCAGCGCCACCTCTCGGCGGTCAGCAGCATGACCGCCGCGTTCACCCAGACCGATCGCAATGGCAAGGTGCTGACCGGCACGCTGACGCTGAAAAAGCCCGGCAAGATCCGCTTCCAATATGAAAAGGGCGTGCCGATCCTGATCGTCGGCGACGGCAAGGCGCTTACCTTCATCGACTATTCGGTGAAACAGGTGCAGCGCTGGCCGATCGGCAACACCCCGCTCAGCGTGCTGATCAATCCCGACAAGGATATCGGCCGCTTCGCCAAGGTGGTGCCGTCGGCCGATCCGCGCGTGCTGTCGGTCGAGGGCTATGATGCCAAGCATCCCGAATATGGCCGGATCACGCTGGTGTTCGCGCGCGACACGGGCGCGCCGGGCGGGCTGATGCTGCAGGGCTGGGTGATGCTCGACAGCCAGGGCAACCGCACGACGATCCGCCTGTCCGATCAGCGCTTCAATGCCCCGGTTGACGACGGAACGTTCCGCTGGAACGACCCGCGGAGGAATTCCACTCACAGTTAGTGGCGTTTCCTTACAATCGTTCACCTCCGCGACAGGATTGGACGCTTAAAAGACAGTTCGTGGAAGCGAGGCCTTCGGGATTTTCCCCCTGTTGCCCGGATCTCCCTTGCTTCCCCTGCGTGACGAACGTCAGGCTGGCCCTCGCTCCAAGCCCCCGGAGCGGGGGCCTTAGCGTTTAGCGCAGGGCGGCAGCCGGCGACGCCCGGCTGACTCGCCCAGGCTCGGCCGGCGGGTCGCAAAGCGAACCCGTCCGACGGCGTGGCTTTGCCACGCCGCGCCTCCC
>JAFKLV010000438.1 GCA_017304125.1 Sphingomonadales bacterium | reverse complement strand
GGCTGATCGCCTGCGCCAATATCCTCGACTGTCACTCCGTCTATCGCTGGCAAGGCGAGATCGAACGCGGCGACGAAGTGGCGATGCAGCTCAAGACCCTCCCCGCGCGAGTCGCGGCGGTGACCGCGCGAATCGCCGCGCTCCACCCTTATGATCTTGCCGCGATCGAGCATTGGCCGGCCGCCACTACCCCTGCGGTCTCCACCTGGATCGCTCAGGCGGTATCATAATACCCGTCACGAATCGCGCGGAAATCTTGACTTTCCGCTGACCCTCACGCATTGGCCGCGCGTCGGCGCCGTGCCCCACGGGTGCGGCGTCCTTTCGTTTTGATGAGGTCGAACAGCCATGAAGGCGCTGATGAAGACCACCAAGTCGGCCAAGCCGCATGAGGTGGAGAAGAAGTGGCATATCGTCGATGCCGAAGGCCTGGTGGTCGGTCGCGCGGCGGTGGTGATCGCCAATGTCCTGCGCGGCAAGCACAAGCCGAGCTTCACCCCGCACGTCGATTGCGGTGACAATGTCATCGTGATCAACGCCGACAAGATCCGCTTCACCGGCAACAAGCTGGCGGACAAGGTCTATTACAAGCACACCGGTTATGCCGGCGGCATCAAGGGCGTCACCGCCGGCAAGGTGCTGGAAGGTCGCTTCCCCGAGCGCGTGCTCGAAAAGGCCGTTGAGCGCATGATCCCGCGCGGCCCGCTCGGCCGTCAGCAGATGCGCAACCTGCGCATCTTCAAGGGCAGCGAGCATCCGCATGCCGCGCAGAACCCCGAGCCGCTCGACATCGCGGCGATGAACCGCAAGAACAAGGTGGGCGCATAATGTCCGACAATCGCCAGTCCCTCGCCGACCTCGGCGCCGCGCTCAACCAGCAGCGCGAAGCGGCCGAAACCGCTTCGGAAGACAAGGCCGAGGCCTATCTCGCCGGCCAGATCGACGAGCCGGTGCAGCGCGCCCCGCTGCGTGCGCAGGAACTCGACAAGTTCGGCCGCGCTTATGCGACCGGCCGCCGCAAGGACGCCGTTGCCCGCGTGTGGCTGAAGCCCGGCACCGGCAAGATCACGATCAACGGCCGTGATCAGGAAATCTATTTCGCGCGTCCGACGCTGCGTCTCGTCATCAACCAGGTGTTCGGGATCACCGAGCGCGAGGGCCAGTATGACGTGATCTGCTCGGTCAAGGGCGGCGGGCTTTCGGGTCAGGCCGGCGCGGTCAAGCACGGCATCAGCCAGGCGCTGACCAAATATGAGCCGGCGCTGCGTTCGCCGGTCAAGGCCGCCGGCTTCCTGACCCGCGACAGCCGCGCGGTGGAGCGTAAGAAGTACGGCCGCGCCAAGGCACGTCGTAGCTTCCAGTTCTCGAAGCGCTAAGACGCTTTCGGCGACAACGAATTGGGGCGGTCCGGCAACGGGCCGCCCTTTTTCGTTGCCGGTGGGGCGCAGCCGATCGCCACACGCCCCCGTCACCCCCGCCTTAAGCCGGGGTCACGAAGGGAAATTTCCAGCCGGTCAGGCTGTGTACAGCCTTGCCGCTACAGGGTCCGCGCGCCTTCCCCGCTCAGTCTGGCCGCGCTTATGCCCGATCTCCCCCATCTTACCCCCCATCTCCC
>JAFKLV010000254.1 GCA_017304125.1 Sphingomonadales bacterium | reverse complement strand
CCCTCATGGTCGATCACGCGGACCTTGGGGCTCTGAATCCACTCGTTGAAACGGGGGCCATTCATCGGCGGCGCCTGCATCGGGCGGCGCATCATGGGCGGACGGATAGGTACTTCTCCTGCTGATTCATCGCGCGCGATATAAGACTTCCCGTGCCAAACCGAAAGATGCGAAACGGCCGCCGCGACATTTGTCGCGACGACCGTGTTTTTCGGGTCAAGCCGGTCAGAAGGCGCCGCGCAACGTGACGCCGTACATGCGCGGTTCGCCGGGGAATCCGACGAACAATTGATTGGCGGTGCCGGCGAAACCGCTCGACGCCGGCGCGGCCACCGAGCGCCACGTGCCGCTACCCTGCAGCGGCATATCGGCACCGATCTGGAAATAGCGCTGGTTGAAGATGTTCTGCGCCCAGAATTCGATGCCCCATTTCTTGTCCGGCCCGTAAATCCCGATCCGGCCGTTCACCACGACGAAGGCGTCCTGCACCTTTTCCAGATCGAGATCGGAGCCGGTGTTGGTGTCGCTCTGCAATCGGGCGTCGAGATAGAAGAGTGCGGAGAGCTTGTCGGTGACCTGTGGCGACCAGCTGACTCCGGTGGTGACGGTGTAGCGTGGCGCGTTCGACACGCCATTGCCGGGGAGCTGGAACAGCACCGGCGAGAGCGGGCGCCCGCCGGTACCGACCAGATTGTCGCGATATTTGGCGTCGGTATAGGTCAGCGCCATATTGACCGAGACCTGCCGGATCGGCCGCAGGAAGGCCTCGATCTCGAACCCCTTGGAGATTACGCCGGGGCGCAGCCGATCGGGCGAACAGCCGCCGGTGAGCGCAGAGGCATCGCGATCCGCGCCCTGCAGATTATCCCGGCACGACTGGATGTTGGTGACCTCGAAGTTCACGCCATTATAGGTGTTGAGCTGATAGTCGCTATATTCCTGATAGAAACCGGCGAGGTTGATATCGACCCCCGGCCCCTTCCATTTGAGGCCGATTTCATAGGCGTTGACCTTCTCGCTGGCGAAGGCGAGGTCGGAGGCTTCGGGCCGCCCGTTGCCCGGGGTATTTGCCGGCAGCGCCAGCCGCGCCGCGCACGCGGGATCGAACGTGGCGCTGCAGGTACGATCGAGTGCCGAATAATCGAGGTTGAACCCGCCCGCCTTATAGCCCTTCGACGCCGAGGCGTAGACCATCAGCCCGTCGAGCGGCTTGAACGACAGCACCGCGGTGCCGGTCCATTCGCCGTCGCTGAAGCGCGAGCCGGGCGAGCCGGCGGCGATGCTCGGCGCGGTGCCGTTGATGACGCAGGGCAGCGCCGCGAGCGACTGGAACGGCGAATTGACGATCAGCGGGCAGAGCGCGTCATTCTGCCGCGCCACGCCCTGCAGCTTCTTGCGTTCCCAGGTGTAGCGCCCGCCGATCGTCAGCATCAATTTGTCGGGGACGATATCGAACGTATTGTGCGTGAAGATCGCATAGTTCGAGCTGTCCTGGCGGAAATCGGAGCCGTTGCTGCCGGTGCCGTTGATCGCGATGTTCGGCTGGCCGAGCGCGGCGGCGAGGCTGCCGAAGCCGGGCCGCGCTGGATTGGCAATCAGCGCCTGCAGCGTCGAGCGCGCGGTGCCCGGCGGCAATGCGGCGATCGTGCCCTGCACCACCGGCACGTTGACGCAATATTGGTTGCTCGGCAGTACCGCGGTCGGCAGCGCCTGCGCCATCAGCAGGCAGTTGGCGAAGCGCTCGTAATCCTTGCCATATTTGATGTCGTCCGAGACATCGAGCCGCTCGGTCGAATAATAGCCGCCGATCAGCCAGTTGAGCCGCCCGCCAAAGGCTTCGCCCTGCAGCCGCAATTCCTGGCTGAACAGCCGGAAGCGGCGATCGAGATTCTGCCGGTCGAGGATGTCGAGCGCGTTGAAATCGCCGTCCTGCCCCTGTTTGTTCTTGTAATCGCGATAGGCGGTGATCGATGTGAGGTTGGCGCCGCCGAGCTTGTAGTTGATCTCGCCCGAAATGCCCCAATCCTCGCTCTTCGACGTATAGGGTACGCCCGGCGTATTGGGCACGCCGTAAACGAAGCGCTCGCCGTTGGGGATCGTCGGGTAATGGGCGCCCAGCGCCTGCAGCAGCGGCAGCAGGGTGTTGGGCGAGATCGCGACCGATCCGTCCGGCTGCCGCGTCAGATTGCGGGTCGGCCCGAGCAGCACGCCGCCGCAGCAATTTTCATTGCGCTTCGAATAATCGCCGATCAGCCGCACCTTGAGGTCCCTCGACGGCTCGAACAGGAACTGGCCACGCGCCAGCCAGCGGTCGCGGTCGTTGATATTGGGTTCGCCGGGCGTCAACGCCTTGAGATAGCCGTCGCGCTTCTGCCACACGCCGTCCAGCCGGACCGCCGCATTGTGCGACAGCGGCGCGTTGAGCGCGCCGTCGACCCGCCAATAATCGTAATTGCCATAGCTCACCGCGCCCTTGGCGTGGAAACCGTCGAGTTCCGGCCCCTTGGTGACGATGTTGATTAGCCCGGCGGTGGAGTTGCGGCCGAACAATGTGCCCTGCGGCCCGCGCAGCACCTCGATCCGCTCGATATCGCCGAGTTCGGACAGGCCCACCCCGGTGCGGCTGCGGTAGACGCCGTCGATGAACAGCCCGACCGAGCTTTCGAGCCCCGGATTCTCGCCCACCGTGCCGATGCCGCGGATGCGCGCGGTGAAATTCACCTCGCTCGTCGCGCCCGAGACGAGCAGCGAGGGCGCGACCTGATTGAGCGCGCGCACGTCGCTGGCGCCGGTATTCTGCAGCGTCTCGCCCGACACCGCCGAAATCGCGATCGGCACGTTCGACAAGGCTTCGGCGCGGCGTGTCGCGGTGACGATGATGTCGCCGGGATTATCGCTCGCGCGCGGCGCGGCTGGTTCGGGTCGTTCCTGAGCGAAGGCAGGGGTCGAGGCCAAGAGCGCCGCGCACGACAAAAGACGCGGCAGAAAAGCACTGCGCATAGATCCATCTCCCGGTCGCGGCTCTGAACGGAACATATGGCCGCTTCGGACAGGTTATGCGGTGATCGGGCCGTATGTCACGGCCCGATCATGTTCAGCACACTTTTATTACATTTGCTGCGTCGTTTTGGTCACAGAATGATTTGGCCCGATCAGACGAGGTCGGGCGGCGTGGCCTCGTCGCGCAGCCGCTGGATCACCGCGGCGAGCGTCACCACCTCCTGCTTCGCGCCTTCGCCGAGCGGGCGCAGCGCGACGGTGCCTTCGTCCGCCTCGCGCTTGCCGACGACGAGCAGGTTGGGGACTTTCGCCAGACTGTGCTCGCGCACCTTATAGTTGATCTTCTCGTTGCGCAGATCGGTCTCGACGCGCAGCCCGGCCTTGCGCAGCTCCGCTGCGGCCTGTTCGGCATAATCGTCGGCGTCGGACACGATCGTCGCCACCACCGCCTGCACCGGGGCGAGCCAGGTCGGCAGCTTGCCGGCGAAATGCTCGACGAGGATGCCGATGAACCGCTCATACGAGCCGAAGATCGCGCGGTGGAGCATCACCGGGCGATGCCGCTGGCCGTCCTCGGCGATATAGCTCGCGTCGAGCCGCTCGGGCAGCACGCGGTCCGACTGGATCGTGCCGACCTGCCACGTCCGCCCGATCGCGTCGGTCAGATGCCATTCGAGCTTGGGCGCATAGAAAGCGCCTTCGCCGGGCAGTTCTTCCCAGCCATATTCGGGCGTGTTGAGCCCCGCCGCGGCGACCGCGTCGCGCAGCTCGTTCTCGGCGATGTCCCACATCTCGTCGCTGCCGAAGCGCTTGTCGGGGCGCAGCGCCAGCTTGATCGAATAAGTGAAGCCGAAATCCTTGTAGATGCGATCGGCGAGCCGGCAGAAGGCGTTCACCTCGTCGACGACCTGATCCTCGCGGCAGAAGATATGCGCGTCGTCCTGCGTGAACTGGCGCACGCGCATCAGCCCGTGCAGCGCGCCGTGCGGCTCGTTGCGGTGGCAGCAGCCATTCTCGTAGAAGCGCAGCGGCAGATCGCGGTAGGATTTGATCCCCTGCTTGAAGATCAGGATGTGCGCCGGGCAGTTCATCGGCTTGAGCGCCATCCACTCGGCCTTGTCCGAGACGATCGGGCCTTCATCCGCGGTATTCGGCACCTCGTCGGGGATGACGAACATATTCTCGCGATATTTGCCCCAATGGCCGGATTGCTCCCATTGGCGCGCGTCCATCACCTGCGGCGTCTTGACCTCGCGATAGCCCGCGCCGTCGATCGCGCGGCGCATATAGGCCTCCAGCTCGCGCCAGATGATGTAGCCCTTGGGGTGCCAGAAGACGCTGCCGTGCGCCTCGGCCTGGAGGTGGAACAGGTCCATCTCCTGCCCGAGCTTGCGGTGATCGCGCTTGGCCGCTTCCTCCAGCCGGAACAGATGCTGGTCGAGCTGCTTCTTGTTGAGCCAGCCCGTGCCATAGACGCGCGAGAGCATCGCGTTCTTCTGGTCGCCGCGCCAATAAGCGCCCGAGACACGCGTCAGCTTGAACGCGTCCGGCGCGAGCTTGCCGGTCGAGGGGAGGTGCGGGCCGCGGCACATATCGAGCCAGTCGTCGCCCGACCAATAGACCGTCAGCTCCTCCGCATCCGGCAGTTCGGCGGCCCATTCGGCCTTGAACGTCTCGCCCTGCTGCTTCCAGCGGCTGATAAGCTGCTCGCGCGACCACACTTCGCGGCGCAGCGGCTTGTCCGCGGCGATGATCGCGCGCATCCGCGCCTCGATCGCGGGCAGGTCCTCCTCGGTGAACGGGCGGTCCTTCGGCGCGAAATCGTAATAGAAGCCGTCGTCGGTCGCCGGGCCGAAGGTGATCTGCGTCCCCGGGAACAGCTCCTGCACCGCTTCGGCCAGCACATGCGCATAATCGTGGCGCGCCAGCTCGAGCGCATCGGCTTCGTCGCGCGCGGTGACCAGCGCGAGCTTGGCGTCATGTTCGATCGGGCGGTTGAGGTCGCGCAATTCGCCGTCGACCCGCGCGGCGAGCGCCGCCTTGGCGAGCCCCGGCCCGATCGCGGCGGCGACGTCCGCCGGCGTGGTGCCGAGCGGCATCGCGCGGACCGAGCCGTCGGGCAGCGAGATCGAAATCATGTCGTTCATGTGAGGTCCTGTCGGTTCTGGCGGGCTTATGCACATCGTGGCGCCCGGGGGAAAGCGGCAGGAAGGAGAGGGCGGGCGCCTTGCTCTCCCCGTTTCCCGGGGAGGCGCCCGATCGCGGTCAGCCGACGCGCGTCAGGGCCCCCGGGAAGCCGGGGGTAGTAGTCGTCGGCCGGGATCGCATGATGCGGCGCATGACCGCGATATAGCGCGCCCGCGCGCAAACGACAACGGGCCCGCCTCCTCCCGGTTAAGGGGGAAGACGGGCCCGCGCCCTCGGTAAGCTACTGGAGGGAACTCGATACGCTACTCGAGTACAGGGGGCTGCCGCTCAAACCTCAGCGGCAGTAACGCGGATTATCCGAACGCTCGATCGCCCGGCCGGCGAGGGCGCCACCGACGCCGCCGATCAGCGTGCCGGCGAGCCGGTCGCCGCTGTTGTCGATCGAGCGGCCGAGCAACCCGCCGGCGATCGCGCCGAGCACCGTGCCGGTGCCCCCGTTCGAGCAGCGGCGGTTGCGATAATAATGGCGGTTGTCGTCGTAACGACGCGCATTGTACCCGCGGTCATAATAGCCGCGATCGGCACCGCGATCGTAATAGCCGTTGTTGTAACCGCGCTCGTAATAGCGCTGCGCGTCGGCAGCCGTGGGGGTCATGGCGGCCGCACCGATCGAAAGCGCGACGGCGGCCAGCGACCGTTTCTTGAACATCTTACGTCTCCCGATCGAAGCCTCGCCCGAGAAGGTTCGGCTTCGCTGGATCGGTATTTGCGCGATTCGGATCGAACCGATCCTGAATGCGTCGGTTATCGACCGTTCAGGGTTCGCCCGGCTAACGGGGGACGATGCGTCCCTTGTTATTCCCGATCCTGGCCGTGCTGGCGGTGGTTCCCGGATGGAGCGGGATTGATCCGGTCGTGCGGCTCGCGCCCGGCGCTGTGGTGCGGGCGGAGCGTTATGTTCCCGAAGGCGGGTGGCCGGCGCGGATCGGGCGGCTGGAGCCGGTCGGCGCGGTTACCCTGTCCAGCGGTGCCGCGGGGTTCGGGGGATTTTCGGCGCTGGCGGTCGAGCATGGCCGCGCGACGCTGTTGAGCGATTCGGGCAATTGGCTGCGGCTGCGCATCGCGCGCGGCGCGGCGACCGCGGAGACCGGCGCGCTGGCCGACGGGCCGGGGATCGGGTGGAGCAAGGAGGATCGCGACAGCGAATCGCTGGCGATCGACGCGGCGAGCGGGCGGGCGTGGGTCGGCTTCGAGCGCGCCAATGCGATCTGGCGCTACGATTCGGCGCTTAGCCGCGGCGAGGCGCATCGCGCGCCGCGCGAGATGGCGAAATGGTGGGACAATAGCGGCGCCGAATCGCTCGCGCGGCTGCCCGACGGGCGGTTCGTGGTGATTGCCGAGCGGTGGCGCGGGGCGTTGCGCCCGGCATTATTGTTCAGCGGCGATCCGGCGCTGGCCGCGACCCCGATCGCGCGCTTCTTCTATCGCCCGCCGGCGGGTTACGACCCCAGCGATGCGGCGGCCTTGCCCTCGGGCGATCTGCTGGTGCTCAACCGGCGGCATCTCGGCTGGCTGCATTTCTCGGCGAAGCTGGTGCTGGTGCCGCGTGCGGCGATTCGCCGCGGTGCGATCGCGGCAGGGCGCGAGATCGCGACGCTCGCCGCGCCGATCGTCGCCGAGAATTGCGAGGGGCTGGCCGTCGCGCACGAAAATGGCGCGACGATGCTGTGGATCACCACCGACAATGATCAGATGGCGTGGCGACGCAGCTATCTGATGAAGTTCCGGCTGCGTTAGAGCGCCGTCACCCCGGCCTTGAGCCGGGGTCCATTGTGCCTCAGGCTCTACCGCCAGAGCCTCTTGCCCTGCGCCCGCCTCCCGATGGACCCCGGCTCAAGGCCGGGGTGACGGTGTGTGTGGGGCAAGGCAAACGCCACACGGCCCGCCCTCCGCTCGGGAGGACGGGCCGCGCGAAACGACCGTGATTCGTGGTCGAAGCGTCAGGCCGCGATGGCGGCGCGCTTCTTCACGATATCGCGCTTCAGGCGGCGGGCGCGCAGCGACAGCTTCTCGTCGTTGGTCTTGACGAGCCAGTTGTCGAGACCGCCGTTATGCTCCACCGAACGCAGGCCATGGGTCGAGACGCGCAGGCGCACGCTCTTCTCCAGCGTATCGGAGATCAGCGTCACGTTCTGCAGGTTAGGCAGGAACGTCCGCTTGGTCTTGTTGTTCGCGTGGGAAACGTTGTGCCCCACCTGCCGGCCCTTGCCGGTCAGCTCGCAGATACGCGACATGATCTTGATCCTGAATTTCGGTTACCCGGAAAGTGGGCGCCCCTACCGCGACCTGGTGATTTCGTCAACCCGGATGCAGGCCGAACACCGCCAATATCGCCACGATAGTCTGGTCGTAAACCGTACAGGGCGGTAGGCGGGGGCATGTTTCCGCTTCCGCCCCCGATGCGCGCCGCGCTCGATGCCGCTGCCGCGGCCGCTGCCGACGGCGAAGTCCCGGTCGGCGCGGTGGTGATTCGCGACGGCGTGGTGATCGCTACCGCGGCCAATGCGCCGCGCCGGCTGCACGATCCCACCGCGCATGCCGAGATGCTGGCGATTCGCGCGGCGGCGGCGGCGCTGGGGCGCGAGCGGCTGGAAGATTGCGATCTGTGGGTCACGCTGGAGCCGTGCGCGATGTGCGCCGGGGCGATCGCGCACGCGCGAATCGCGCGGCTCTATTATGGCGCGGCCGACCCCAAGGGCGGGGCGGTCGAGCACGGCCCGCGCTTCTTCGCGCAGCCGACCTGCCACCACCGGCCCGAGATATTCGCCGGGATCGGCGATCGCGAGGCGGGCGACCTGCTGCGCGATTTCTTCACGGCGCGGCGCTAGGCCCGTCATCCCAGCGCAAGCTGGGATCTCAGGCGGCAGGCGCGCGCTATGAGGCACGCGACCCCAGCTTGCGCTGGGGTGACGGTCAGGGCCGCCGCTTGAGCAGCGCCGAGCGCTCGCACTGGCACACCACCTGATCGCGCTGGTTGATCAATTGGTGGGTGAAGGTGACGATCCCCGCATCGGGGCGCGATTTGCTCTCGCGCAGCCCCGAGACCTCGCTGGTCGCGCGCATCGTGTCGCCGATGAACACCGGCTTGGGCATGACGAGCTTGTCGTAGCCGAGGTTGGCGACCAGCGTGCCGAGCGTCGTATCGCCGACCGACAGCCCGACCATCAGCGCGAAGGTGAAGGTGCCGTTGACGAGGATCTGGCCGAACTCGCTCGCCTTCGCCGCCTCCAGATCGAGGTGCAGCGGCTGCGGGTTATGCGTCATCGTCGAGAACAGCAGATTGTCCGTCTCGGTGACGGTGCGGCGGATCTCATGCTCGATCCGGTCGCCAATCTGCCATTCGTCGAAATAGCGGCCTGCCATGATTATTCTCCCGCCCGCTCGACCCGCGCGAGCAACGCGCCTTCGCTGACCTGCCCGCCGGTCGTGGCGTTCAACTCGGCGACCGTCCCGTCGAACGGCGCGACGAGCGAATGCTCCATCTTCATCGCCTCGAGCGTGACGAGCTTCTGCCCCTTGGTCACCACGTCGCCCGCGGCGACCTCCACCGCGATCACCCGCCCCGGCATCGGGGAAAGGATCGCGCCGTCCGCCGCGGTGCCGGCGGCGGCGCCCGACACGCGCGCCGGCGCGGCGAGGAACGACAGGCCATCGTCATTGACCGCCACTCCGTCGTTGACCGGCTCCGCGATGACCGGCGCGTTGCGCCAGTCGGCGGGCAGATCGACGACATAAGCGCGGCCATCGACATTCACCGCGGTGCGCAAATTGGTCGCGGCATTGAGCCGGAAGCCGATCGCGCCCCGCCACGGCTCGGGCTGGGCTGCGCCGAGCAGGTCGCCGTCCCAAAATGACAGCATCGTCGGCTCGCCATAATATTCCTGCACAAGCAGCGCGGCGGCGGCCTGTTTGAGCATATCGTCGGTCGGCTCGGCCGGGGGCAGCAGGGCATCGCCCTTGGCGGCGATGAACCCTGTGTCGATCCGCGCGGCGCGGAAATCGGCGTCATCGAGCGCGCGCCACAGGAACGGGGCATTGGTCTTGACCGGGAAGATATCGGTCGCCGCACAGGCCCGCGCCAGCGCCTCGCACGCTTCCTCGCGGGTCTCCTCGTGGACGACGATCTTGGCGATCATCGGATCGTAGAAGCCGGTGATCTCCGCGCCTTCATAGACCCCGGTTTCGAGCCGGACGTCCTCATGCTCGCGGAAAATCTCCAGCCGCCCGGTCGAGGGCAGGAAGCCCTTGGCCGGATCCTCGGCGTAGAGCCGTGCTTCCATCGCCCAGCCGTTGATCGCGAGCTCATCCTGCCGCTTGGGCAAGGGCTCGCCGCTTGCGACGCGGAGCTGCCATTCGACCAGATCGACCCCGGTGATCTCCTCGGTCACCGGATGCTCGACCTGCAGCCGGGTGTTCATCTCCATGAACCAGATGCCGTCGGCGTTGAGCCCGTTCGAGGCGTCGGCGATGAACTCGATCGTTCCCGCGCCGACATAATCGACCGCGCGCGCCGCCTTGACCGCCGCGCCGCAGATCGCGTCGCGCGTCGCCGGGTCCATGCCCGGCGCGGGGGCTTCCTCGATCACTTTCTGGTGGCGGCGCTGGAGCGAGCAATCGCGCTCGAACAGATGGACGACATTGCCGTGGCTGTCGCCGAACACCTGCACCTCGATATGCCGCGGCGACAGGATGTATTTCTCCAGCAGCACGCGATCGTCGCCGAACGACGATGCCGCCTCGCGCTGGCACGAGAGCAAGGCATCGGCGAAATCCTGCGGCGCATCGACCTTGCGCATCCCCTTGCCGCCGCCGCCGGCGACCGCCTTGATCAGCACCGGATAGCCGATCGCATCGGCCTCGGCCTTGAGCCGGTCGGGGCTCTGGTCGTCGCCGAGATAGCCGGGGGTGGTGGGGACGCCGGCTTCCTGCATCAGCCGTTTGGCGGCATCCTTCAGCCCCATCGCGCGGATGCTGGCGGGTTTCGGCCCGACCCACACCAGCCCGGCGGCGATCACCGCCTCGGCGAAATCGGCGTTTTCGGAGAGGAAGCCATAGCCGGGGTGGATCGCCTCCGCCCCCGTCGCCTTGGCAGCGGCGATGATGCGTTCGCCGACGAGATAGCTTTCGCGCGCCGGCGAGGGGCCGATATGCACCGCCTCGTCGGCCATGCGGACGTGGAGCGCGCGGGCGTCGGCGTCGGAATAGACCGCGACGGTGCGGATGCCCATCGCATGCGCGGTGCGGATGACGCGGCAGGCGATCTCGCCGCGATTGGCGATAAGGAGCGATGTGATCATGCTGCGGGGCATCCCGTGGTGCGCTGGGTCCATGTGATATTGAGGATCTTCCACTGTCCGCCCTCGCGCACGAGGTCGAAGTGGTTGACGCCGCAATGAATCACCTTGCCGTCGACGGTCGCGACATAGTCGCTCCAGATCATCGCGATATCGCCGTCGATCTCGACTGCCGGGTTGGTGAGCTTTTCGACGAAAACGGGCCCGCTATCGGGGATGCCGCCGATGAATTCGGGCCATGTCATATGGCGAAGCTTGCGCGATCCGTCGGGCTTCTCGACCACCGCCTGCGCGGCGCCGTCGGGGCGGAAGAAGGTGAGCGCCCTGGCCTTGTCGCGCGCGCTGAGCGCGTCGAACAGATTATTGGCGACGGCGAGCACCGTCTGCTCCTCGCCGGGCGGGGGCAGAGCGGTGCCCTTGACGATCGGGGCGACCGGGGTGACCTGCAGCAGCAGGGCGAACAAGGGGGCGATCATCACCTCTCCCATCACATGCGGAAGATGCCGAAGCGCGACGTTTCCGGTATCGGGGCGTTGAGCGTCGCGGCGAGCGCGCGGCCGAGCACGTCGCGGGTCTGCGCGGGATCGATGATCCCGTCATCCCATAGCCGCGCGGTGGCGTGCCACGGATTGCCCTCGTCCTCGTAACGCTGGCGGATCGGCGCCTTGAACACCTCGGTCTGTTCGGGCGTCCAGGTGTCGGCGTCGCGGTGGACGGTGGCGAGCACGCTCGCCGCCTGCTCCCCGCCCATCACGCTGATCCGGCTGTTGGGCCAGGTGAACAGGAAGCGTGGGCTATAGGCGCGGCCGCACATGCCGTAATTGCCCGCGCCGAAGCTGCCGCCGACCAGCACGGTGATCTTGGGCACGGTGGCGGTGGCGACGGCGGTGACGAGCTTGGCGCCGTGCTTGGCGATCCCCTCCGCCTCATATTTCCCGCCGACCATGAAGCCGGAGATATTCTGGAGGAACAGCAAAGGGATGCGCCGCTGGCACGCCAGCTCGATGAAATGCGCGCCCTTCACCGCCGATTCACTGAACAGCACGCCGTTATTGGCGAGGATCGCGACCGGCAGCCCCCAGATATGCGCGAAGCCGCAGATCAGGCTGGTGCCGTAGAGCGCCTTGAATTCGTGGAACTCGCTGCCGTCGACCAGCCGCGCGATCACCTCATGCACGTCATAAGGCGCGCGGACGTCCTGCGGGACGATGCCGTAGAGTTCTTCCGGCGCGAATTTCGGCGCGCGCGGGGTCTGGCGGTTGACCGTCGCCGGCGCCTCGGGCTGGAGCGTCGCGACGATATCGCGGACGATCGTCAGCGCATGTTCGTCATTCTCGGCGACATGATCGACCACGCCCGATTTGCGGCCGTGGGTCTCCGCCCCGCCCAGTTCCTCGGCGGAGATTTCCTCGCCCGTCGCGGCCTTCACCAGCGGCGGGCCGGCGAGGAAGATCGTGCCCTGATTGCGCACGATGACCGTCTCGTCGGACATCGCCGGGACATAGGCGCCGCCCGCGGTGCAGCTCCCCATCACGCAGGCGATCTGCGGGATGCCCTTCGCCGACATATTGGCCTGATTGAAGAAGATCCGCCCGAAATGCTCGCGATCGGGGAACACCTCGGCCTGATGCGGCAGGTTCGCCCCGCCCGAATCGACGAGATAGATGCAGGGCAGCCGGTTCTGCTCGGCGATCTCCTGCGCGCGCAGATGCTTCTTCACGGTGAGCGGGTAATAAGTGCCGCCCTTCACCGTCGCATCGTTGCACACGATCATGCACTGGCGGCCCGAGACGTGCCCGATCCCGGCGATCATCCCCGCACCCGGCACCTCGCCGTCGTAGAGATCGCACGCGGCGAGCTGGCCGATCTCGAGGAACGGCGAGCCCGGATCGAGCAGCCGCTCGACGCGATCGCGCGGCAGCAGCTTGCCGCGCGCGGTGTGGCGCTCGCGGCTGCGGGCGTTGCCGCCCAGCGCCGCTTTGGCGACATCCTCGCGCAGCCGCTCGGCCAAGGCGCGGTTATGCGCGTCATTGGCGCGGAAATCGGCGCCGTCCGGCGACAGTTTGGTGTCGAGGACGGGGGCGCTCACGCTGCGCCCACCAGTTCGCGGCCGACCAGCATGCGGCGGATCTCATTGGTCCCGGCGCCGATATCGAGCAATTTCGCGTCGCGCCAATAGCGTTCGACCGGCCAGTCCTTGGTGTAACCGGCGCCGCCCAAAGCCTGGATCGCCTCGCCGGCGACTTTCACCGCGCTTTCCGAGGCGAGCAGGATCGCGCCCGCCGCGTCGAACCGCGTGGTGCGCCCGGCGTCGCACGCCTTGGCCACGGTATAGACATAAGCGCGCGCCGAATTGAGCGCGACATACATGTCCGCCACCTTGGCCTGCATCAGCTGGAACGCGCCGATCGGCTTGCCGAACTGCTTGCGCTCGCGGACATAGGGCAGGACGACGTCGAGGCACGCCTGCATGATGCCGAGCTGGATGCCCGAGAGCACGACGCGCTCATAATCGAGCCCGCTCATCAGCACGCCGACGCCGCCATTTTCCGGCCCCATGACATTTTCGTCGGGGACGAAACAATCGTCGAACACGAGTTCGGCGGTCGGCGAGCCGCGCATCCCGACCTTCTCGATCTTCTGCCCGATCGAGAAACCGGGGAAATCCTTCTCGATCAGAAAGGCGGTGATCCCGCGCGACCCGGCATCGGGCGAGGATTTCGCGTAGACGACGAGGGTATCGGCATAGGGCGCGTTGGTGATCCAGAATTTGGTGCCGTTGAGCCGCCAGCCGCCGTCGACGCGGGTCGCCTTGAGCTTCATCGATACGACATCGGACCCGGCCGAGGCCTCCGACATGGCGAGGCTGCCGACATGCTCGCCCGAGACGAGCTTGGGGAGATATTTCGCCTTTTGCTCCGGGTTGCCCCAGCGGCGGATCTGGTTGACGCACAGATTGGAATGCGCGCCATAGCTCAAGCCGACCGAGGCCGAGGCGCGGCTGACTTCCTCGCAGGCGAGGACATGTTCGAGATAGCCGAGGCTCAACCCGCCATATTCTTCCTCGACGGTGATGCCGTGGAGCCCGAGCGCGCCCATTTCGGGCCACAGGTGGCGGGGGAAGGAATCGTCGGCGTCGATCGATGCCGCGATCGGCGCGATCCGGTCGCTGGCGAAGCGCCGCGTCGTTTCACGGATCATATCGGCAGTCTCGCCGAGTGAATGCAGGTCTTCCACGCTTCTACCTCTCCGCCCAGAATGCGACTCTGTTTACCCGTCCGGCGCGCGCGAGGAAAATTGAAAGGTGGCGCGGCACATTATAGATAGCATCTATGATCGACCGCTATCTGCTGCGCTATTTCCTCGCTGTGATCGATCAGGGCAATTTTTCGCGCGCCGCCGTGGCGTGCAATGTCTCGCAGCCGACGCTCTCCGCCGGGATCGCCAAATTGGAGGCCTCGCTCGGGCGGCAATTGTTCACCCGCAGCAACCGCCGCGTCGCGCTGACCGAGGCCGGCGCGCGGCTGGTGGCGCGCGCGCGGCGGATCGAGGCGGAGTTTCTGCAGGCCGAGCGTGAGGCAGGGGCGGCGCGGGCGGCGGGCCGGTTGCGCATCGGCATCCTGTCGAGCACCCCGACGCGCTGGACCGCCGATTTCGTCGCGACCTTGCCGCGCGATGCGGGCGAGGTGGAATTGGTCGAGGGGCGCGAACGCGAATTGATCGACCGGCTGACGCGCGGGCGGATCGATGCTGCGCTGACGATCGTGCGCGGCAACCCGCGCTTCGCCGCGCGGGCGCTGTTCGAGGAGCCGTATCTGATCGCGCTTTCCGCGGCGCATCCGCTGAGCGCGCGCGACATGCTGGCGGCGGAGGAACTGGTCGACGAGGCGATGATCGTGCGCCGCCAGTGCGAATTGCTCGGCGAGACCAGCCGGCATTTTACCGCGCGCGGGGTGCGGCCGTTCTTCCCGGCGCGCACCACCGGCGACGATCGCGCGCGTGCGCTGGTGGCGAGCGGGCTGGGGATCACCGTCGCGCCCGAATCGTTCGGCGGCGAAGGGGTGGTGATGCGCCCGCTGGCCGAGTTCGACCACCGGCGCGAGATCGGGGTGCTGGCGACCGATGCGGCGCTGCTCGATCACCCGCTGCTCGAGCGGCTGGCGCGGGTAGCGGGCGGCTTCTAATTGCCGTCATCCCCGCCTTCGCGGGGATGACGGGGGAGGGCAGGCTTACCCGATATCGCTTTGCGCGATCGGGACGATCTTGATCTCGACACGGCGGTTCTGCGCGCGGCCTTCCTCGGTTTCGTTGGAAGCGATCGGCTGGGTCATGCCGAAGCCGCGTGTCGCGACGCGCGCCGCCTGCACCCCGCGCGATTCGAGATAGAGCGCCACCGCTGCCGCGCGCCGCTCCGACAACCGCTGGTTGTACGCCGCGGCGCCGGTCGAATCGGTATGGCCGTAGACGTCGATATAGGTGCGGTTGTTCTGCTGGTCGGACAGCACCGCCGCGACCTTATCGAGTGTCTGCTGGAAGCGCGGCTCGACCGTTGCGCTGTTGTGCGCGAAATTCACCCCCGACGGGATGTTGAGCAGCAGATCGTCGCCCTGGCGGACGACCTGCACGTCGGTGCCCGCGGTGCGCTGGCGCAACTCGCGCTCCTGCTTGTCCATATAAGCGCCGATCGCTGCCCCGGCGATCCCGCCCAGCCCGGCGCCGACGATCTTCTCGGTGCGATCGTGTCGTCCGCCGACGAGATCGCCGAGCAGATAACCGCCGAGCGCGCCGCCGATCCCGCCGATCGCGGTCTTCGAAATCCGCTGCTGGCCGGTTTCCGGGTCGGTGGTGCAGCCCGCGGTCGTCGCGAGCAGCATCGCGAGCGCGGCGCCGACGGCGACCCTGGAACGAACGAACATAATGATCCCCTTGTTTCAATGGCGGGACAAACCCGTGATCGCGGCTGCTTGTTCCGTAGCCGTGATGAACAGATGCTGATGACAACGGTTGTCGCCGCGACATTTTACCGCCAAGAGTGTGCCCAAGACCATGCAACCGCCGTTCCCCTGGATCGACGTCCTGATCATCCTCGCGCTGGTGGCGCTGAACGGCGTGTTCGCGATGAGCGAACTGGCGATCGTCTCCGCACGCAAGGCGCGGCTCGAGGCGATGGCGCGCACCGGTCGCGCCGGCGCGCGCGCCGCGCTCGCGCTCGCGGCCGATCCGGGCAAATTCCTCTCCACCGTGCAGATCGGCATCACGCTGATCGGCGTGCTCGCCGGCGCTTATTCGGGCGCCAGCCTCGGCCACCCCACCGCCGCGCGGCTGGAGGCGCTGGGGCTGGGGCATAATGCCGCCGAGACGGTCGGCTTCGCGCTGGTCATCGGGCTCACCACTTTCGCCTCGCTGATCGTCGGCGAGCTGGTGCCGAAACAGATTGCGTTGCGCTCGCCCGAGCCGATCGCGGTGGTGATGGCGGTGCCGATGACGTGGCTGGCGCGGCTCACCAAGCCGGTCGTGTGGCTGCTCGATTCGACCAGC
>JAFKLV010000437.1 GCA_017304125.1 Sphingomonadales bacterium | reverse complement strand
CGAGCCACGACTCACCCAGGCGCCGGCACCGCGCGGCAGCGCGTTGCTCAAAACGGTGATGCTGCGCGGCCATAATGACGCGCGCAGCGCGCTGGGCTTGCCGCCGCTGGCGTGGGACGACAGCCTTGCCGATGCCGCGCGCGCTTATGCCGGCGACATGGCGCGCACCGGCCGGTTCGCACATGCCGAACAACCCCAAGGGTTTGGGCGACAAGGCGAAAATCTATGGACCGGGACGCGCGACGCCTATCGCTATGATGAGATGCTCGGCCATTGGCTGGCCGAACAGCGCGATTATGTGAACCTTCCCACCCCCGGTTTCAGCCGCACCGGGCGCTGGCAGGACGTATCGCATTATAGCGAGATCGTCTGGCGCGGCGCGCAGCGCATGGGCTGTGCGCTGGTGCCGGGGCGTCACAACGACTTTCTCGTCTGCCGCTATTCGCCGCCGGGCAATGTGGTGGGCGAAACGGCCTATTAAGCCCTTCACCCATCCCGATTTAATACAGACTCGCGAGATTGCCGCTTCGTCGCGTGTCAGCCTCCGATTGCCGAACGTAAGAAAGCGCCATAAACTGCCCCGTTATGGGCCTAACCCCACGTACGGGCACCTCGCGCGACGGCCATCCGCTGTCGCTCAGCCGCGCACCGAGCGGCGATCTGGCGCGATTCGTCGCGCGCTTCTTCATCCTGATCATCGAACGGCCGGACGATGCGGTGCTGGAAGATTTCCTGCTCCACGAAACCGCTTATGTCCGCGTGCCGACCGAGGGGCGCTGGGAAACCCAGATCGCCGGCAAATGGATCGCCTATGAAGGACCGATGATCTTCGGGGCGCAGCGCAAGCGCTTCCCGGTGCGCTGCACCGGCCCGATCGTCGCGGCCGGCTTTGCGGTGCGCCCGGCGGCGTGGCTCGCCTTCGCCGACAAGCCCGCCTATCTGCTCGCCGACCGGCTGGAGACGATCGACGGCGCCTGGGGCGAGGCACTGCGCTGGGCATGCGAGGATATCCGCGAGACCACGCGCACCTTCGACCGGCTGGAGCAGGTGGTGCGCGAGCGCATCGCCGAGCGCAATACGCGGATCGACCCCGCGCTCGAACGGTTCGAGGCGATCAGCCGGATCGATCCGGGGCGCACCGTCGCCGATATCGCGCGCGAGCTGGGGATGATCCCGCGGCGGCTCGACCGGCACGTCCGCGCGCATTTCGGCCACCCGCCCAAGACCGTCCTGCGCCGCAGCCGCTTCCTCGACATGGCGGCGGTGCTGCGCGGGCTGGCGGTGCCCGATGCCGACGATCTGGCGGAGGAGCGCTTCTACGACGCCTCGCACCTCAACCGCGAATTCCGCCTGTTTCTCGACATGCCGCCCAATCGCTTCCGCAAGACCCCGACGCTGTTGTTCACGCCGGGGCTGGAGGTGCGCCAGCAGCGCAAGCTGGCCGATATGATGCTGGAACAATCGGTGCCCTGGGTCGCGCCGAAGCTGCCGCGCGCCGCCGAATAGACCCTCTGGCGCGTCCCCCCGCCCGCGCCCCATATAAAGCGCGGCGCCCGATCACGACACGCCTCGCCATCCCGCGCTGGCGGACTGGTTCGCGCAGCGCGGCTGGCGGCCGCGCAG
>JAFKLV010000436.1 GCA_017304125.1 Sphingomonadales bacterium | reverse complement strand
GTAGCTTAGTAACAGTCGGTGTAACCGGACGCCCGCGGACACCGAACTGGAATGGCCAAACGGGCACCACCCTGCTTTGAAGGAGTTCCGCATGACCGTCATCCGCACTACCACCAGCATCGCCGCCGCTGCCGCGGTCGTCGCCATCTCCGCCGCCGCGCCGACCGCCGCCATCGCCAAAGATGCCGCCACGGTGCATTGCTATGGCGTCAACACCTGCAAGGGCACGTCGGACTGCAAGACCGCGAAGAACGACTGCAAGGGCCAGAATTCGTGCAAGGGTCAGGGCTTCAAGTCGCTGACGGCCAAGGCGTGCAAGGCCGCCGGTGGCAGCGAGACCGCGCCGAACTGATCGGCTCGCCGGCCCGGCGCGCCTGTGCCGGGCCGGCTCCCTTTCAGGAGCGAAGCAATGACGATTGCCCCCTTTTCCAGCTTCGGGCTCGGGCTACGCAAGCCGCATTATGCCGAGTTCCTCGACACCCGCATCGCGGTCGATTTCGTCGAGGTGATCTCGGAGAATTTCATGATCGACGGCGGCCGCCCGCGCCACATTCTGCGTGATGTTCGCGCGCATTATCCGGTGGCCTTGCACGGCGTGTCGATGTCGATCGGTTCGGCCGACGGGCTCGACGGCGCCTATCTCGCGCGGCTGCGCGCCTTGGTCGAGGAGATCGAACCGCTGTTCGTCTCCGATCATCTCAGCTGGTCGCGGATCGAGGGGTTCAGCTCGCACGATCTGCTGCCGCTGCCCTACACCCGGGAAGCGCTCGATCTCGTCTGCGCCAATATCGCGCGGGCGCAGGACGCGCTGGGGCGCGAGATGCTGATCGAGAATCCGTCGACCTATATCGATTTCACCCCCGCCGACATGACCGAGTGGCAGTTCCTCGACGCGATGTGCGCGCGGACGGGATGCGGCCTGCTGCTCGACGTCAACAATGTGTTCGTCAGCACGACCAACCACGGATATGATCCGATCGCCTATCTCGACGGCGTGCCGCACGCTCGCGTGCGCCAGATCCATCTGGCCGGACACAGCATGGGCAAGGAATTGCTGATCGACACGCATGACCAGCCGGTGCCGGCCCCGGTCTGGGATCTTTACGCGCATGTCGTGCCGAAGCTGGGGCCGGTCGCGACGATGATCGAGCGCGACGATGCTATTCCGCCGCTCGCAGAGCTGCTCGCCGAACTCGATACCGCGCGGGCGGTCGCGCGCGGCGCGATGCGCGAAGCCGCATGACCCTGATCGAGCTTCAGCGCGATATGCGCGCGTGGCTGACCCGCGAAGACGCCGCGGCGGCCACCCGCTTCGGCGATGACGCCGCGCCGGGCCTGCGCATCTATCAGAATAATTACCGCGCCCAGCTCGCCGCCTGTCTCGAAGAAAGCTTCGAACACACGCGCGACTGGATCGGCGCCGAGGCCTTTCATCAGGCGATCGTGACGCATGTCGATCGCGTGCCGCCGAGCAGCTGGACACTCGATGCCTATAGCCGCGATTTTCCCGCGACCTTGGCGCTGCTCTATCCGGCCGATCGCGAGGTGATCGAACTGGCGTGGCTCGACATGGCGCTGGGCGAGGCCTTCGTCGCGGCGGATGCCGAAGCCTTGACCGCCGAGGATCTG
>JAFKLV010000435.1 GCA_017304125.1 Sphingomonadales bacterium | reverse complement strand
TGAACTCCTCCAGAGAATTCCGTCCAGGACAGCGGCGCGGGGGCAACAATATCGGAATATTGTGCCGGCAGATTCTGCGACGAGCGGCTCGATGCCTACGAACGAATGTCCTGTCGCTGGAATCTGCCGGGCGCTGCCTCAAGTCAGCTAAAGCAGAGGTTCGACCGGTTCCTGGTTATGGGCGTCAATTATCCATAACAATCCGGAACTTTTTCGAAACCCTGCGCCAGAAAGGCGGCCCGCCTCCGGGTTATGCACGCGATCGCGTCCGGGCGTTCGGTCGCCAGGCGCAACGACTAAACCCTGCAGCGGGCCATAACCTCATACAGCTGCGTGAATTTCACGCGCCGTCGGCCGAGTTGTCACGCCTTATCGCTGAGCTTATCCTTGACGTCGCCGACCGCCTTCTGGGCGTGACCCTTGGCATTTTGCGCGGCGCCCTTGGCTTCCATTTTGCGATCGCCAGTCACTTTTCCAATCTCTTCTTTGACCTTGCCAGCGACTTCGTTGGCGGTGCCTTTCACCTTATCCTTAAGAGCACTCATGGACCTTCTCCTTAGTTCCGAGACCCCAACGCGGCCGCGAGTATTTCGATCCATCACGCTAACTTAGGTTAGGCCGGGCAAATCGCGCCAATGACCTGGCGAGCCGGCGCGGCCACACCCGGCGACTCGATCCTGAAAGGGCAAATTCGACGTCGCGCGAGATTTTGAGAATCGCTCGCTTCAGGAACCTCCTGCCGGTCAAGTCGTAGCATCACTGAATTTTTCGTGGACAAGAAAGGACGATCCCATGGCTGACGATACGGCCTTCCTCACAGACGTTAAAACATTGCGCGCCCGGGCGAAAAAGTCGCTGGACGAAGGCGCAGTCGTCGCCAGTTATAAAGGCAGTTCCGCACGAACAATCGAATTGCTCCAGATCGTCGTGGCAACCGAGTTGGTCTGCGTTCTGAGATACCGGATGCACGCCATCTCGGCGGAAGGCCTCACCAGCAAGAGCGTCGCGGCGGAGTTTGTCGAACATGCCGAAAGCGAGCATCGGCACATGCTGATGGCGGCGGAGCGCATCGATCAACTTGGCGGGGTTCCCGATCTCAATCCTGAGGGCCTGGCGAGCCGCTCTGCCACGGAATATGGCAAGGGCGGCGATCTCGTTCAGATGATCAAAGATGATCTGGTCGCGGAACGGCTGGTGATCGAGCATTATCAGGAGCTGATACGTTATTTTGGCGACGACGATCCCACGACCCGGCGAATGCTTGAACATATTCTGGCCGAGGAAGAGGATCATGCGTCGGACATGCACGATCTGCTTGTGGCGCACGAAGGGAAGCCGTTCCTGAAATAGCGCCGGAGACCACCGTGGATCTGACCGAAAGCCGAGTTCTGCGTGGCGGCCGCCCCTGCTGGACGACCGCGGACGGCGGGGGTTTGTCGAACGACGAACTGCCGGACGGTTTTGTCGATGTGGCGATCGTCGGCGCTGGTATCATGGGAACGATGCTAGCCGAGCGCCTTGCCTCGTCGGGACGCCGCGTTGTGCTGCTTGACCGGCGGCCGCCGGCGCAAGGTAGCACCGCCGCATCGACCGCACTGGTGATGTGGAGCGCGGATGTTCCCCTCAGCTA
>JAFKLV010000253.1 GCA_017304125.1 Sphingomonadales bacterium | reverse complement strand
TCGGCGCCGAACGCTTCCGCCACCCGGCGCCGCGCAGGGGAATAATCGGAAGCGATCACCGGCCCCAGCCCGCGCGCCTTGAGCGCGGCGATCACCGCAAGCCCGACCGGGCCGCAGCCGACGACGAGATTGACCGTATCCGGCCCCGCATCGCTTTCCGCCACGGCATGTTCGCCGACCGAAAAAGGCTCGGTCATCGCCGCCTGTACGTCGCCGAGCCCGTTGGGGACGGGCAACAGCATCTGCTCGGTCAGCACGATCGCTTCGCCGAACCCGCCGGGAAAACGGTTCGAATAGCCGCCGGTTTCGAACCCTTGCGGGGTGGCGACCACCGGCATTGCGACGACCCGGGTGCCCGCCTTCAGCCGCCGGTCGGTATCGGGGCCGTGATCGAGGATTTCGGCGCAGAATTCATGGCCGAACACGATATCGCGGGTCGGATCGATCAACGCCGGCTCGCCGGTGCGCCGGCCAAGCTCGACCATCGTTTCCATCGCATGCACCGCGTGGAGATCGGAGCCGCAAATGCCGCAGCACAAGGTCCGCGCCAGCACCTGCCCCGCCCCCGGCGTCGGATCGGGCACCGAATCGAGCACCAGCGCCGCACCGCGGCGGACGACCGCTCTCATTCCGCGGCGTCCGTTTTCTTGTCGAGCCCCATCGCCGCGAGGATTTCGGGGCGGATATTCCCGGTGCCCTTCTGCTGGATATGCTGCGCGACGCGCGCGCCGACCGCCGCCTGCGCCTCGCCGATGAAGCGCGGCCGGTTGTCGCGCGCCCAGGCGAGCGAGGTGTCGCGATTGGTGTTGAGATCCTGGAACTTGGGCATCACGTAACGCGCGATCAGTTCGTAGGATTTCTTTTTCGCATCCTTTTCGGCACAGGTGGTGTCGAGCGTCAGGAACGCGCCGAACCCGCCCGATTGCTGCTGGAGCCGCTCGATCTGGCGGATCGCATCCTCCGGCGTGCCGACCACCGCCATGCCGTTATCGACCAACGCATCGATGGGATCGCCCTCGGTCGGGGCGAGCGGCAGCGCGGCGACCTCGCGGAAGTAATAGAGCCAGTCCTCGATCCCGAAGCGGACCTGCGCGCGGGCCTCCTCGCGCGTCGCGGCGACGTGCATCGGGCCGACCAGCCGCCATCGGCTGCGGTCCATCGTCTTGCCGTTCTCGCGCGCGACATCTTCGGCGATCGCCCAATTGGAGGCGAGCGCGTTGAACCCGCCGGTCTGCGTCGCGCCGATCGACAGGATGCCGACGCCGTTGCGCCCCGCCGCCTGCGCCCCGGTCGGCGACACCCGGCTCGCCACCGCAATCTCGACCGAGGGGCGGGTGTAGGGCTTCATCTGCAATTTGGCTTCGGCCAGCTCGAACCAGTCGGTCTTGCGCGTCACCGTCTCGCCGCGCAGCAGCCGCACCAGCACGTCGAGCGCCTCGTCCATCCGGTCGCGCTGCTTGGCGACCGGAATGCCCATCATGAAGGCGTCGGACGGCAAGGCCCCCGGCCCGACCCCGAACATCACCCGCCCGCGCGTCATATGATCGAGCTGGTTGATGCGATCCGCCAGCATCAGCGGGTGGTGATAGGGCAGTGACGACACCCCGGTGCCGAGCCGGATATGGCGCGTCCGCTCGGCGGCGAAGGCGATGAACAACTCCGGGCTGGCGATCAGCTCATAGCCGGCGGAATGATGCTCGCCGATCCACGCCTCGTCATAACCAAGCTTGTCGAGATGGACGACCAGATCGAGATCGCGCTCGATCGCCTGAGTCGGGTTTTCCCGCAACGGGTGGAACGGCGCGATGAACGTGCCGAATCGCAGCTTCTCGCCCATGGAAGCGTCTCTCCTTGCTACGTAACTTTTGTTCTGCGGCGCAGGCTATGGGAGAGTCGACGCGGAATCCAGCCCCTATTCGTGCGATTTACGTCGGCGGCGAAAACTGGCACGGGCAATCCACGCGCCGAGCCCGAGCAGCACCAGCGGCGCCAGCCACAAGGGCAGGGTGACCGCCGACAGAGGCGGATCGTAAGTGATGTAATCGCCGTAGCGCGCGATCAGCCATTTGCGGATCTGCGCCGGGCTCTCGCCCGCCTCGATCCGCTGGCGGATCATCGCGCGCATGTCGCCGGCCATATCGGCATCGCTGTCGGCGATCGACTGGCCCTGACAGACGACGCAGCGCACCGTTTCCATCAGCGCCTTGGCCTTCACCTCCTGCGCCGGATCGGGCAATTGGGTATAGGCGAGTTCGGCCGGCGGCAGCCCCGAATCCGCCACCGCAGGCGCGGCGCACAGCAACAAAGCGAGAAGCGCGAGCCGCCTCATCTGGCGTCGCGCCACGCCTGATAGATCGCATCCACCTCATCGGCGCGGATATCGCCGACATGCTGCTTCACGATCTTGCCCTGCCCGTCGATGATGAACGTCTCGGGCACCCCCGACGAACCCAGCGACAGTTGGACCCGGCTCACCTTGTCGTCGCCGATCGAGCGATAGGGGTCGCCGTTGCGCGCGAGAAAGGCGGTGACCGCCACTGGCGTATCGCGGATCGCAATCCCCTCGATCGGCACCCCCATCGCCTTCAGCCGCATCAGTTGCGGTGCCTCGGCGATGCACGGGATGCACCAGCTGGCGAAGATGTTGACGAGCCGCGGCTGCCCGGCGCGAAACTCGGCGGCGGCGAGCCCCGGCTTGCCCGGCACGAGCGGCGGCAAGGCGAAATCGGGCACCGGCTGGCCGACCATCGCCGAATAGACCGTGCGATCGGCCGGCTTCATCAGCTCGCGCGCGGCGAAGCCGAGCACGACCAGCAGCGCGGCGAGCGGCAACCACAGCAGCCAGCGCTTCATGCCGCCGCCCCTCATGCCCAGGCCGCGTCCAGCGCGCGCTGCTTCGCGCGGCGCTCGCGCAGGATATGACCGAGCATCGACAGCGCCCCACCGATCGCGACCAGCGCGCCGCCGAGCCAGATCAGCGTCACCCACGGCTTCCACCACAAGCGCAGCTGCCAGCGCCCGGCGTTATCGGGCTGGCCGAGCACGGTGTAGAGCTGGCCATCGAGCACCGTCGCGATCGCGCTCTCGCTGGTATTGGTCACCGGATTGGCGAAGAAGCGCGATTGCGGGCGGAGATAGAAGATGTCCCCGTCCTCGCCGCGCTGGACGGCAAGCCGCGCTTCGAGCGCCGACCAATTGGCGCCGAGCACCGGGTTCACCCCCTCGAAGGTCACGCTGAACGGGCCGACCTGCACCGGTTCGCCGACGCGCGCGGCAACCAGCCGCTCCTGCGTCCAGGTGGTCGAGGCGGCCATGCCGGCCAGCGTCACGGCAATCCCGAGATGCGCAACGACCATGCCGTAGAGGAACAAGGGCGCGCGGCGCAGATCGCGTTTCCACAAGGGCGCGATGCTCGCCACCGCCAACCCCGCCGCGAGCGACAGCCCGGCGAGCGACAGCGCGCCGACCGGCCTGGACGACAGCACGAACACCCCGGCACCGGCGAACAGGGTCGCGGCGATCGGCAGCATCATCCGCTCGAGCACCGCCTGCATATCGTCGCGCCGCCAGCGCAGCAGCGGCCCGGCGGCCATCACCGCGACCAGCACCAGCGCGATCGGCCCCGCGGTGCCGTCGAAGAACGGCGGGCCGACCGACAATTGCGTCCCCATCGCCGCGGCGACGATCGGGTAGAAAGTGCCGATCAGCACCAGCCCGAGGATCACCGATAGCAACAGGTTGTTGACCACCAGCCCGCCCTCGCGGCTGAGGAATTCAAACGTATTGCCCGCGCGCACCGTGCCGACGCGCAGTGCGAACAGCGCCAGCGCGCCGCCGATATAGATCGCCAGCAATGCCAGGATGAACGCCCCGCGCTCGGGATCGACGGCAAAGGCGTGGACGCTGGTGAGGATGCCCGAGCGGACCAGGAAGGTGCCGATCATCGACATCGAGAACGCCACCACCGCGAGCATCACCGTCCAGGCGCGCAGGCCGTCGCGCGTCGCGAGCACGGTCACCGAATGAAGCAGAGCGGTCGCCGCCAGCCACGGCATCAGCGAGGCATTTTCGACCGGATCCCAGAACCACCAGCCGCCCCAGCCCAGCTCATAATAGGCCCAATAGCTGCCGGCGGTGATGCCGAGCGTCAGGAAGATCCACGCCCCCAGCACCCACGGCCGCATCGCCCGCGCGAACGCCGGGCCGACATCGCGCGTCACCAGCGCGCCGATCGCGAAGGAGAAAGCGACCGAGAGGCCGACATAGCCGATGTAAAGCGTCGGCGGGTGGAAGGCGAGGCCGGGGTCCTGCAGCAGCGGGTTGAGCCCTGCCCCGTCGGGCGGTGCGGGATCGGCGCGGCCGAACGGGTTGGAGGCGAACAGCAGGAAGGCGTAGAAACCGAGCGCGATCGCCGCCTGCCCGCCGAGCGTCGCGATCAGCGTCCGCTCGTCGAGCCGCCGCTCGAACAGCGCCACCGCGCCGCCGGCGAGCCCGAGGATCGTCACCCACAAGAGCATCGAGCCCTCGTGATTGCCCCAGGCCCCGGCGAATTTGTACAGCATCGGCTTGGCCGAATGGCTGTTCTCCGCGACCAAAGCGACCGACATGTCGGAGGCGCAGAATACCGCGATCAGCGCGGCCATCGCGATCAGCGCCATGATCCCCTGAACCACCGCCACCGGGCGGACCGTGCCGAGCAGGGTCGCCTCGCCACGCTTCACCGCCAGCCCGGCGAGCAGCAATTGCAGCCCGGCCAGCGCGGCGGCGAGCCACAAAGCGGCAAGGCCGGCTTCGGCGGTCACGCGCGGTCGCCGCGCACGCGCGCGTTCAATATCGGGTTGCTGTGACGATCAGAGCGCATCGGTCGCCGCTCTTGCGGCACGATGCTTCGCGACACAAGCCGGCAATCTTCGTCGCGCCTTTGCGGCAACGCTGGCGCGGCTCAATCCTGCGGCGGCGGATTGGTGCCTTCCTGCTGCGCCCGCTTGATCGCCTGCCGCTCCAGATACCATTGCCGCGCATTCATCTGCGCGCAGCCGGTCTGGCCGCCGCTGCCGACCGCCGAACAGGTGTTGGGCAGCCCGCCGGCGGTGCGGCCGACGTCATCCTGCTGCTGCGCGCGATTGACCCAGCTCTGGTTCTGCGCCGGCACTTCGAGCGGGCGGCGTAATTCCTTGGGCACGCGATATTGATCGTTGGGATCGATGTGATTGCACACCACCACCTCGGTCGAGGTGGAGGGCGGGCATTTTTCGTCCGCGGTCAGCGTCACGCTGCGGATGCGCTTGGGCGGCTGGCCGGATTCGGCCTGGACGTCCTGATGCACCGTCTCGGCCGGAGCCTTGGCAGGCGCCGGTTGCGTCGCCTGCGCGGCAAGCGCGGCAGCCGGCAGCACGGCCAGCGCGACGGTGATCAGCGGACGGAACATGCGAAACTCCTGTTATACCTAACGTCCCCGTCGAGGCTTGTATCCCGGCCGAACGTAGCCATCCGATTACCCGATGTTTCGATCGAGCAACAGTCGTTGCCGTTATCGACTTTGCCCCCTAAGGCGGCGCTGCAATGATCCTGGTCGTCGACAATTACGACAGCTTCACCTGGAACCTGGTCCATTATCTGATGGAGCTGGGCGCCGAGGTGCGCGTGGTGCGCAACGACGCGCTGACCGCGGCCGAGGCGCTGGCGAGCAACGCCACCGGCTTTCTGATCTCGCCCGGCCCGTGCACCCCGAACGAGGCGGGGATCAGCCTCGATCTGGTCGCCGCCTGCGCCGAGGCGCGCCGCCCGTTGCTCGGCGTGTGTCTCGGGCATCAGTCGATCGGCCAGCATTTCGGCGGGCATGTCGTGCGCGGCGGGCTGATGCACGGCAAGACCTCGCCGATCACGCATGACGGCACCGGGGTGTTCGCCGGGCTGCCCTCCCCGTTCACCGCGACGCGCTATCATTCGCTGATCGTCGAGGACGTGCCGGCCGAGTTGCCGGTCAACGCCACCGCGCCCGACGGATCGGTGATGGGCGTGCGCCACCGCGAGCTGCCGATCCACGGCGTGCAATTCCACCCGGAAAGCATCGCCACCGAGCATGGCCATGCGCTGCTCGCCAATTTCCTCGAGGCGACCGGCCTGAAGGGCAGCAAGGCGTGACCGATTTCGGCCCGCTGCCCGATCCTGCCACCCCGCTCGACCGCCCCAGCGCTGCGCAGGCCTTTGCCGATATCCTCGACGGCGGCGCCAGCGATGAGGCGATCGCGCACTTCCTGATCGCGCTGAGCGACCGCGGCGAAACCGAAATCGAGATCGCCGAAGCGGCGCGCGCGCTGCGCGAGCGGCTGATCCCGATCCACGCCCCGGCGCATGCGATCGACGTATGCGGCACGGGCGGCGACGGGCATCATACGCTCAACGTTTCCACCGCGGTGAGCCTCGTCGTCGCGGCGTGCGGCATCCCGGTCGCCAAGCACGGCAACCGCGCCGCCTCGTCCAAGGCCGGCGCCGCTGACACGCTCGAAGCGCTCGGGCTCGACATGGACCGCGCCGGCGCCTGCGCCGAGGAGACGTTGGCCGAACTCGGCATCTGCTTCCTGTTCGCCGCCAATCATCACCCGGCGATGAAGCGCATTACCCCGATCCGCCGCCACATCGGCAAGCGCACGATCTTCAACCTGATGGGGCCGCTCGCCAATCCGGCGCGGGTCAGCCGCCAGCTGATCGGCATCGCACGGCCCGATTACGCGCCGGTCTATGCCGCCGCGCTGGCCGAGCTGGGCGCCGAGGCGGCCTTGGTCGTCTCGGGCGAGGAAGGGCTCGACGAAGTATCGGGCGCCGGGCCGACGATCGCGGTGTCGGTCGGCACGGTCGCGCTGCCGGCACGGATCGCGCCGGAGGACGCCGGGCTGCCGCGTCACCCGATCGCGGCGATCCACGGCGGCGACCCGGCGTATAACGCCGCTGCTTTGCGCCGTTTGCTCGGCGGCGAGCACGGCGCCTATCGCGACGCGGTGCTGCTCAACGCCGCCGCCGCGCTGGCACTGGGCGGCACGACGCTGCCCGAGGGGGTGGCGCAGGCGGCGGAAGCGATCGACTCGGGCGCGGCCAATGCGCTGCTCGACCGCTGGATCGCCTGGGCATGAGCAACGTTCTCGACCGGATTCTCGCCACCAAGCGCGACGAGGTGCGCACCCGCAGCGCCACCGCCTCGCTCGCCGATCTCGATGCGCGCGCGCGCGAGCAGAGCGCACCGCGCGGCTTCCGCGCCGCGCTCGATCGCGCGCCGGGCTATGGCCTCGTCGCTGAGATCAAGAAGGCCAGCCCGTCCAAGGGGCTGATCCGCGCCGATTTCGATCCGCCAGCGCATGCCCGCGCCTATCAGGCGGGTGGCGCGGCGTGCCTGTCGGTGCTGACTGATGCGGACTATTTCCAGGGCAGCGAGGCCTATCTGATCGCAGCGCGCGCAGCGTGCGACCTGCCGGTGCTGCGCAAGGACTTCATGGTCGATCCGTGGCAGGCCGCCGAGGCGCGCGCGATCGGTGCCGATGCGATCCTGCTGATCATGGCCGCGCTCGACGATGGCGCGCTGGCCGAGATCGAGGCGGCGGCGATCGAGCGCGGGATGGACGTGCTGGTCGAAGTCCACGACGCCGGCGAGCTTGAGCGCGCGCTCAAGCTCAAGTCGCGGCTGATCGGGGTCAACAACCGTGACCTGCGCGATTTCACGGTCGATTTCGCCCGGACCTACGAGCTGGTCGGCCGTGCGCCGGCCGATTGCACCTTCGTCGCCGAAAGCGGGCTGACCACGCGCGGCGATCTCGACGCGATGGCCGCGCATGGCGTGCGCTGCTTCCTGATCGGCGAATCGCTGATGCGGCAGCCCGATGTCGAGGCGGCGACGCGGGCACTGATCGGATGACGCGGCTCACCCATATCGACGATGCCGGCGCGGCGCGGATGGTCGATGTGGGCGACAAGCAGGTCACGCGGCGCGAAGCGATCGCGACCGGGCGCATCCTGATGTCTCCCGACACCGCCGCCGCAATCCGCGACGGCGCGGCGCTGAAGGGCGATGTGCTCGCGGTAGCGCGGGTCGCGGGGATCATGGCGGCGAAGCGGACCAGCGAGCTGATCCCCTTGTGCCACCCCCTCCCCCTCACCCGCGTCTCGCTCGACCTGACGGTCGGCGACGATCACGTCGAGGTCACCGCAACGACCGCCACCGACGGCAAGACCGGGGTGGAGATGGAGGCGTTGACCGCAGTGTCGGTCGCGCTGCTGACGATCTACGACATGGCCAAGGCACTCGATCGCGCGATGCGAATCGAGGGCGTGCGGCTGCTCGCCAAGAGTGGCGGGCGATCCGGGGACTGGCGCGCGGACGATCGCGGGGATTGAATTCGCCGTCGCCGGTGGCGGCGAATCGCTCGGCATGCCGCTTATCATTGTTGATCCGTCAATCAATTGACCGAGATCAAATGTCCCGTTTCAGGATTCGGTGACCGGGCTTTATAAACTTTATAACATTTTACAAAGGTTTGCAGCCTCGCGCTGATTTATATCTGCCCCGACAGACAATGTTATTCCCTCACGCAAAAATATCGGGGTGATCGATGAAGACAATTCTCGCAGCCGCGCTTGCCGCGTTAGCCTTACCGACGCCCGCGCTGGCGGATGTCGAACTCATCAAGAACGGATCGTTTGAAAGCAACACCGTTGCCGACGGCTCCAGGCAGTGGATCTTTTATTCCGGACTGACTGACTGGACCTGGCAAAACAGGCTGGGCTCAAATAACTTTCAGTATAATTGGACTGAAGTCGCCTCGCCGGGAACGGCTGATAACGCCTCCGCCGGGGGCAACCTCACGGTCTATGGCCCTTTCCCGAAAACCAGCCCCGACGGCGGCGATTTCATCATGGCCGATGCCGATCCCCAGTTTAACGGCGCGCTGTACCAAACGGTGTCCGGCCTGACTGTCGGGCAGGAATATACGCTGAATTTCTGGCAGGCCGCCGGCCAGGCAGTCAATAAAGTCGGCCCGACGACCGAATTGTGGAAGGTGACGTTCGGGAACCAGACGCAATATTCGGACATGTTCTCGCTTCCCCAGGGCGGCGTCGGCGATTGGCAGAAACAGTCGATGTCATTCGTCGCATCGGGAACCTCACAATTGCTGACCTTCCTCGCGATAGGGACACCTGGCGGCCAGCCGCCGATCGCGATGCTCGATGGCGTGTCGCTGAAGGAATATCACCCCCCGGTTGGCGGCGTGCCTGAGCCGAGCACCTGGGCGATGATGATCATGGGCTTCGGCGCCGTCGCCGGTGTGATGCGCCGCCGCCCGCGCAACGCCGCCCGCACGGCGTAAAGCTCACCTTACGTTTTTTCCCGTCGCTCCGGCTCACGTCGGTGCGGCGGATTTGCGTCTGCCGGACCCGCTCCCCCGATATCGAGCCACTGGAGCCGTGGGTACGGATAGTCGCCACGACATTTGTCAATCGATCGAGACTGAACAAATGTCCCGTTGCTGGATTTCGCGTAGCAAATCCCCGAAACTTTACGCCTTTTTACGCGATACTAGCTACACAACATCATTTTATATCGCATTCATCCAGCCGAACTGATCCGGCACAACAGAATATCTGGATGATATTATGAAGAAATTCGCGATTGCCGCACTTGCCGCATTGATCTTGCCAACCCCGGCGTTCGCGGACGTTGAATTGATCAAGAACGGGTCGTTCGAAGTCAACAAGGTCGCCGACGGCGACAAAGTATTGATCCACAATGCCGGGCTTACCGATTGGTCTTTCGATCCCCGGCCCGGTTCGACACCAAATTCCACAAGAAATTATACTTGGGTCGCCAGCCCCGGCACCGCCGACAAGGCAACCAGCGGCAGCTTCGGCGTCTATCCCGGCTTTCCGATAAACAGCCCGGACGGTGGCGATTTTATCTTCGCCGACGGCGACACGAACTATAACGGCGCGCTGTATCAGACAGTATCCGGCCTCACCGTCGGGCAGAAATATACACTGAATTTCTGGCAGGCCGCGGGTCAACAGGACGGAAAGACCGGGCCGACCACCGAGATGTGGAAGGTGATGTTCGGCAATGACGTCCAATATTCCACCAAATTCCTGCTCCCCGAGGGCGGTCACGCCGACTGGCAGCAGCAATCGATGACCTTCGTCGCATCGCAAACCTCGCAGATGCTGTCGTTTCTCGCTGAGGGTACGCCCAACGGCCACCCGCCGATCTCGATGCTCGACGGGGTGTCGTTGAAGGCGGCCGTCGGGGTGCCCGAACCGGGCACCTGGGCGATGATGATCATGGGCTTCGGCGCGGTCGCCGGGGTGATGCGCAGCCGGCCGCGCAAGGCGGTGCGGGCATAAACTCCGTCATCCCAGCGCAGGCTGGGATGACGAGTTACCCCTCTCGCGCCGCCGCGAGCACCGCTTCGGCGTGCCCCGGCACCTTCACCTTGCGCCACGCACGGACCAGTTCCCCGTCCTTCCCGAACAGGAAGGTAGCGCGCTCGATCCCCATATATTTGCGGCCGTAGAGCGACTTTTCGACCCATACGCCGAACGCCTCGCACGCCGCACCGTCCTCATCGCTCGCCAGCGGCACCTTAAGGTCATATTTGGCGATGAAATTGCTGTGCCGCTTCGGGCTGTCCTTCGAGATGCCGAGCAACGTCACCCCCGCGGCGGCGAAGTCGCCGGCCAGCGCGGTGAAATCCTGCGCCTCGCGGGTGCAGCCGCTCGTATCGTCCTTGGGGTAGAAATAGACCACCAGCGGCCGCGGCAGCGCGGTCAGCCGCACCGGGGCGCCGGTCGGGTCAACCAAGGTCAGGTCGGGCAGCTTATCCATTACTCACTCCTAGCCAAGCGGCACGCACCTCCTGCCGCGCCGTCGCGAAACCGGCAAGCACCGCGGTCCAATCTTCATAGCCCAGCGCGCGCGCGATCAGCGCCCGCGTCGCCGCCGCCTCCGGCTCCTGCGTATCGGGCGCGACGAGCCGCAGCGTGACGAGCAGCCGCGTCAGCAGATCGTGCGCCGCGACCATTCCCGGCGGCAACAACGGCCCGAGCAGTTCGATCGCCCGCCCCAGCCGCGGATCGAACCCGGTGCGATGTTCGAGCTGCAAGGTGTGGACGGCGAACTCCAGATCGACCAGCCCGCCCGGCAGCAATTTGGCGTCGAGCGGACCGGCAGGCGGCTTATGCGCCGCCATCTCCGCGCGCATGTTCGCGGCGTCGATCACCACGTCATGCGGCTTGCGCGCGCCCGCGAGCACCGCCTCGATCTCCGCAGCAAGCGCCGCGCGCGCCGGCGCCGAGCCGAACACCGGGCGGGCGCGGGTCAGCGCCATATGCTCCCAGGTCCATGCCTCCTCGCGCTGGTAGCGCGCGAACGAATCGAGGCTGACCACCAGCGGCCCCTGCGCACCCGACGGCCGCAGCCGCGTATCGACCGAATAAAGCGGCCCGGCGGCGGTCGCGACCGAAAGCGCCGCGGTCACCCGCTGCGCCAGCCGATTGTAATAGAGCGGCGCGCCGAGCGGCTTGGCGCCATCCGATTCAGCCGCGAAATCGCCGGTGAACAGATAGATGAGATCGAGGTCCGAGGCGTGGGTCAGTTCGCCCCCGCCCATTCGGCCGAGCGCGAGGATGACGAATTCGCTGTCGGGCACCCGGCCGTGTGCGACGGTGAATTCGGCGACGGTCGCCGCCGCCAGCGCCTCGATCGCCGCCTCGGCGACGCGGCCATAGCCCGCGGAAACCGCCAGCGGATCGGCGACGCCAGCGACGATCTGCGTCCCCAGCGCGAACCTTTTGTCACCCACCACCCGGCGCGCATGATCGAGCCGCGCCTGATAATCGGCACCGCGCTCGACCGTCGCCATCTCGGCCACCAGTTCGGCCACGTCGCCGACCGGCTCGAAGGCGGTCGCGTCGATCAGCCCGTCGAGCAGATCGGGGCGGCGCGACAATTCGTCGGCAAGCGTCGGCGCATGGCTCAGCACCGCGGCGAGCAGATTGGCCAGCGCCGGGCGCGCCTCCAGCAAGCGGAAGATGTTAATCGCGCTCGGCAAACGCTCGAGCAACGTGTCGAAACGCTGCAGCGCCGCCTGCGGCACCGGGGCATCGGCGACTGCCGCGACGATCCCGGGAAGCACCGCCTCCAGCGCCGCTTTTGCCGCCGGGCTGCGCAGCGCCGGGTACCGGCCGGAGCGCCACGCGCCGATCCGCGTCGCCGCGCCCTCGGCATCGGCGAAACCCGCCGCGGTCAGTTGCTCGACCAGCTTGGCCGGATCGCTCGACAAAGCGGTGTCGGCCGGCGCGGCGAGCACATCGAAGATCGCCGCCACGCGCTCGACATGCGGGCGCAGGTGATCGAGCAACGCCGCCCCATCCGCGCGCCCGTCAAGCCGCGCCACGCGATCGAGCGCATCGCCGATCGGCAGATGATGCGTCTGGCGGTCGTCGATCATCTGAACGCGATGCTCGATCGTGCGCAGCGCTTCATAGGCTGCGGTCAGCGCCTGCGCGTCACCGGGATCGATCCGCCCGGCCACGGCGAGCGCGGCGAGTGCCTCGCGCGTGTTCCCCACGCGCAGCGCGGGATCGCGCCCGCCGTGGATCAACTGGTGGATCTGCGCGAAGAATTCGACCTCGCGGATGCCGCCGCGCCCGCGCTTGAGATCATAGCCGGGGCCGAACGCCTGCCCCTGCGAGTGGTGATCGCGAATCCGCCGGGTAATGTCGACGATCTCGCCGATCGCCCCGAAATCGAGGCTGCGCCGCCACACGAACGGCCGGATCGCATCGAGGAAACGCGTGCCGAGCGCCATATCGCCGCCGCAAGCGCGCGCGCGGATGAAGGCGGCGCGCTCCCATGGCAGCGCCTGTGATTCGTAATAAGTGATCGCTGCCTCGACCGGGATCGCGATCGGGGTGACCTCGGGCGAGGGGCGCAGCCGCAGGTCGATGCGCAGCACATAGCCGTCGCCGTCGCGCGCCTGGAGCAATTCCACCACGCGCCGCCCGATCCTGACCGCAGCGTCGATCGGCTCCTCGCGCGGCTTGGTCGGCAAGGTCTCCGGGTCGAACAGCAGGATCGGATCGATATCCGACGAATAATTGAGCTCGCGGCTGCCCTGCTTGCCGAGCGCGATCGCGGCGAAGCCGACCGGCGCGGCGCCCGGCGTGCGCTCCTCGATCGCGGCACGGATCGCGCGATCGAGCGCGGCATCAGCGAAATCGGACAGCACCCGCGTCACCGCGGTGAGATCGAGCGCGCCCGAAAGATCGCCGACCGCCGCGGCCAGCGCCAGCCGCCGCCGCGCCAGCCGCAGCGACTGGCTCACCGGCCCCTCGCCGAACGCCGCCGCCTCGCCCAGCGGCAGCGCGCCGGTCGCCAGCGTCGCGGTGAGATCGGGCTCGCGATCGATCAGCATCGCCAGGAACGGCGCATTGTCGCGGGCGCGGTCGATCGCGTTTTTCGCGACGGCGGGAGCTATTCGAGCGATGTCATCCATGATCAATGCTACCTGCCGAGAAACTTCATCGCCGTTCAACCGTTTTCGCTTGGATGGAACGTCGAATTACCTCGTCTGACCTCGTACCCGCGCAGGGTCAGGTCGTGCCGTCGCCGCGGCACACCGACGCGATCGGCGAATCGCTGCGTCGCGCGTTCCAGCCGCCGCCCGTGCCGGATTCGATGCGCGGGCTGCTCGATCGGCTCTATCGTCTGGAATAGGCCGGCGCGGATCGCGCGCTACTGACCACATTTCCGTTCGCCCCGAGCTTGTCGAAGGGCCGTCCTTCTTCCGTGGAAGAAAAGTGCAGGGCTTCGACAGGCTCAGCCCGAACGGGGATTATACCTCCCTCAGCGATCGCGGCTCAATTCGTCCACTTCGTGCATGATCGTATCGAGGGTGGTGCGGCCCGATTCGTCGCTCTTCTGCCCGGTGCGCCCGGTCATGTCGCGACCGCTCATCAGCGCCTCCAGCGCGACGCGACCGCGCGCGACGCGGCTCTTGATCGTGCCGACCGCAACCCCGCAGATTTCCGCGGCTTCCTCATAAGCAAAGCCACCCGCACCGACGAGGATCAGCGCCTCGCGCTGCGGCTGCGGCAGCATGAGCAATGCGCGCTGCATGTCTGCCAGTTCGACATGCTTGTCCTGCCCCGCCGGCGCAGCGAGCAGGCGATCGGCGACGAGATCGTCCCATTCGCCGCGGAAGCGCGAGCGCCGCATCTGCGAAAGATAGAGGTTGCGCAAGATGATGAAGGTCCAGGCGCGCATATTGGTGCCAGCCTGGAAGCGTTTGCGCGCCGCCCATGCCTTGAGCAGGGTTTCCTGCACCAGATCGTCCGCGAGATCGCGGTTGCCCGAAAGCGAGCGCCCGAAGGCGCGCAGATGCGGCATGACCTGTGCCAACTCCGTCTTGAACTCGGGGTCGGAAAGCGCGACGTGCCCACCCGGCGACGTCACATCCGCCCCATCAGCCTGCGATGGATCCTGCGTCATGCTGTCGCGATCATTCCCCGTCGCGACCGGCTCTGCCCGGTCTGTATTTGTAAGATAGGCGCGCGGGCGCAATTTGCCACCCGCCTGCCCCGTTGTCGCCGATCAGGCGCTCAGACGCGCGCAAGCACGAGGATCGCAAAGATCACCACCACCAGCACGAGTGAAAAACCGAGGATATACCGCGTCATATGCGGTGTTGCACCGGCTCTTGCCTGTTCCGTGCTGCGGTGAATGGTTTCGTTTTCTTCCGCCATAGAACACCAACGAACAATAACCGTTTTGGGTCCGTATCAACTCATTCGGCAGGCACGGTCGATTGATCGAAGAACAATGCCTGGCTGATCGCGGCTTTCACGGTAGAGCGCTGGAACGGCTTGGTAATGAGGAAGGTCGGCTCGGGGCGTTCGCCCGTCAGCAACCGCTCCGGGAACGCCGTGATAAAGATCACCGGCACCTGGAATTCCGCCAGGATATCCTTGACGGCATCGATCCCGGAACTGTCGTCGGCAAGCTGGATGTCCGCCAGCACCAGCCCGGGCCGATCCTCCATCGCCAGCGCAACCGCCTCGTCGCGGGTCACCGCCACGCCGGTCACTTCATGGCCGAGATCGCGCACGATCGTTTCGACGTCCATCGCGATGATCGGCTCATCCTCGATGATCAGCACGCGGGCGCGAGTCTGCTTCTCGATCTCGGTCATCGCCTCGGCAACCAGCTCTTCCACCTCGTCGGCATCGACGTCGATCAGAAAGGCGGCGTCCTCGGGGGTGAAGCCCTCCATCGCGGTGAGCAACAACGCCTGGCGTGACAGCGGCGTCATCCGCGCGAGCCGCGCGCGGGCAATATTCTCATGCTCGCTGGCATCGCCGCCGAGCGGCCCTTCGATATGCGCGGACCCCCAGATCACCTGGAAGGTGCGGTACAGGCCCAGCCGGGGATCGACGTCGCGCGGAAATTCCGCCGGCGCCGCGACGATCGCCTCAAGCGTCGCGCGGACATATTGGTCACCCTGGCCCTGGCTACCCGTCAGCGCGCGGCTGTAGCGCCGAAGAAAGGGAAGATGCGGCGCGAGCTGTTGTCCGAGCGACATTGGCGGTAGTTTCTCCTTCACAGAACCGTCAGCACCTTCGGGCACATCGGGTCAACCCAAACGCGATCACACGGCAACCGATCGACCGCCCGCCGGTTATCCGGCCAGCCAGCGAATTTGTCGCCGACAGGTGGAACCAACGAGCTGGTTTTTGGTTTCATTATGCTCACCGCACAAACTGTAGTGCGGGGCCTTGCGGTTTCTGGCAACCGCGTCTTTTAGAATCCCGACAGTCGGGCGGTTCCAGGGGGCAGGTGTTGAGTTCGGACGATCAGGCAAAGAAACCGGATCGAAAGAAGGGCGCGGCGGTCCAGACCAAGGACCGCGACATGGGCACGGCCCTGCGCTCGATCTATCAAAAGACGGTCGAGGAAGCGATCCCGGACGAGATGCTGTCGCTGCTCGGCAAACTCGACTAGATTGTAGCCGAAATGGCTGGGAACGCTGGATATCCCGGGTCGGCGACGGCGTTGGCGCGGATTTTCGTCGCGCGTTGGCCGACCGGCGCGAAGCTGTTCGTCATCCTCAGCGTGGCGCTGCTGCCGCTGGC